>NZ_ASSB01000225.1:0-9418 GCF_000520755.1 Paenibacillus sp. 1-18 | reverse complement strand
TTCTAAGCAGCCTTTATGTTTTTACCAGTGATGTTGATACGAGAGATCAAACAACTAACGGATCAGCCGTTTGGAGTCAACTTGTTTGTACCTGAGCAACGAATAGAATCGGAAGAAACGATCGGACAAATGGCAGACCACCTCAATATTTATCGCGTCGAACTTGGCATTGCACAAAATCCAGCGATCCAGAAATATTCGGAGTCGTTTGAAGAGCAGGTGCAAGTATTACTGGATGAAGAAATCCCGGTGTTTAGTTTTACCTTTGGCATACCACCGCAAGATGTGATCCAAACGATGAAGCAGCGTGGAACAATTGTAATTGTTACAGCAACAACAATTGAAGAAGCCAAACAATTGGAAGCGGCTGGTGTAGACGCAATTGTAGCCCAGGGAAGTGAAGCTGGGGGACATCGCGGCACATTCTTGAAGAGCGTTTCCGACACTCAGATAGGCACCATGGCTCTTGTTCCGCAGATCGTGGATCATGTAACAATTCCAGTCATCGCATCGGGAGGCATCATGGATGGAAGGGGGCTTGTAGCAAGCCTCGCATTAGGAGCCGCCGCCGTACAAATGGGAACTGCCTTTCTGGCGTGTCCCGAAAGCGGTGCTCATACAACGTACAAACAGAAGATTCTTTCAGAAAATGAGGATTGTACCGAAATTACTCGCGTGTACTCTGGCAAAGCCGCACGAGGTATTCGAACAGAATTTATGAATGACATGCATCGGTATCCCGGAAATATTCCTGCCTACCCAATTCAAAACGCAATGACGAGGGACATTCGCCAGGCAGCTGCAAAAGCGAATAACCCTGAGTACATGTCACTCTGGGCGGGCCAAGGTCTTCGGTTAGCCACCAATCGCTCTGCCGCTGCAACTGTCAAACAGACGATCGATCAAGCAAATGTGCTTGTCAAACTAATCTTTAATCTTCGAAGAGTCGGAGACTAATACAATTAACTGGACATTACGCTAACGGGAAACGTTAGTGGAATAACCAGGGAGCAGATTGCCGTTGCAGCTGTTCCCTAGTTTTCATTGAAGTAACTTTCATTGAAGTAACGGGCAGGATAGTTGAATATTAATTCCAGTGAACCGTATCATATGTAAATGAGATTTTTAAATATTGCGAAAAAAATGTATTGCGAGGTTTTTATATGGAGAAAGTACATAATATTTCTAGTATCCTTATTGGTGAACTTAGAAATAATAAATTTAATCAAAATTTTACATTTATGGTTTCGATTTCTGCGTATTTATTAACAATCAGTGCTCTTGTTACAATTTTCATTTTATTGAACAAGCAGCATATAATTCAAAAATGCAAAGAACTTACATGGGATATAGAAGATATTATTAATGGCAATGGAAAAGCTTACAATTAAGGAATCGAGAGACTCAGCGTTCGAAAAACCTGTAAGAATAAGGGATAATTTACAGGGGAAATATTCAAAAATTGATTTCCAGCATACAACTTCCCCCACCCCAGAAGACCGGGCATCTGAATTTCCATGTTAGATTTTAGAAGTCTTCATTCTAGCTGGGCAATGCGGAATTTCATCCGTTTCCAGCTGTGGCGGTTTGTGAATGTCTTCGCCAGTTTGAGGACGGTGGTTCGACTGTGACTCACCAGCGTTGCTGCACAGTGGAAGAATTCCAGACGAAACCTTGCAATGGTATAGCTCCTATGAACCGGTTCGCAGCCATCTCGTTTGAAGCGCTCGTAGAGGTTATAGGCCAGCAATTTGACGAGCAGGTCGGTTTCATTCGCTTCAAAAGAGCCGGTGGCGATTTTGTCGATGGAAAATCCGCGTTTGGCTTCCTTGATGTAGTTCTCCATACAACAGCGTTGGTTATAAAAGCGCCACAAATCGATGGATTCCCAATCCAGGTTCGTGACGATGGCCTCGTACTCCCAGTCGGTATCCAGCAGGAGACAAGCTTGGTCATCATCAACGACTTTTGCCTTGCGGATCACGGCGACCCGCCGAGGCTTTTTCCAAGACGTGGCTTGGTACCCAAGAGCGATGCCTTCAATGATCCAGTCTTCGTCCACGTAACGTTTCCAGTACCGGCAAGCGGCCATTTCTGTTGCCAAACGCTTTGTCCATTTCATTTTGCCCACATATCCAATCTTCCGCCCCTCCCACATGGAATAGAAGTCTTCGCCGCCAAAACCTTTGTCAAACCGGGAATAGAGAACCTGGTGCTGACCGAAGAGGTTAAAGGTCTCTTCCAGAAAAGGGACAGCCTCGGTGGAGGAGTGAACATTTCCTGAGCGGAGCACGGCATTCAGGCAAAGGCGGGACTGTCCCTCAAAAGCGAGCAAGGGGTGGTAGCTTTTTCGCCCCGGTTTATGGGCATTCACGCCTTTTGCTGCTTTGGCCTGATGGCCATAGACCGTCTCCACCGTCGAATCCAAATCAAGAATGAGCTTGGAAGGCAGACAAGGCCGGATCACTTCGAGGTTCACTTGCCGGAGTTCCATTCGAACATGGGGATTGGTTTTCCCCAGCCGATCCAGTTCTTTGTAGAGAAGGGAGTGGTGTGGACAGCGTCCTCCAAGAAACCGCTGAAGGAGAGAGTCCTTTTGCCATCGGCGAAAGTGAAAAAGACGCTCACAGCCAAGAACCCAGCCGACAATGAGATATAGCAGAATGCGATGCACAGAAAACAAGGCATTGTGTGCTTTGCCTCCGGCTAAGATTTGCAGCACCTGGCTCAGTTTAATTTTTTCGAGATAATCGAGGAAGATCTTGCTTCCTCCGATGCTTGTGGACTGATCCAGTGAAAATTCGGTCTTGATTTTATGGATGGGTGTGGTAGACTTCACCTAAAAGGTGCTCCTCTCTTTGGGTGATTTTGTTCTCGCAAACACCATTCTACCAAAGATTTGAGCCCTTTTTTTTGTTTTTTAATAGAAGGTTACTTTCGAAATTTAGGTTAATGTTTCCTATATTGTATGCGGAAGCCCCTTAGGAGTAAAAAAACGCTATGCCGGCCACATCCAAAGGCTTAGCGTATATTTTCGTTAAAATGTTGGCGGGACCCCAGGAAGCGCTTGAGTAGGGCCGTGTTTATCCGCAGTACAAGCATTGAAAATAATAGTGCAAAGGATCAGGTCGCTGCTGCGGTCTGATCCTTTTTTGCTTGACCTTAGTCTAGGTAATGAACTAGACGGAAGACTGTGTGGGGAAATAATCCATCATGTTATACTGAGAGGGCACTTCCAGCCTATACCAATTTCATTGAAGGAGAATTTTCTAATGCGTAAAAAAAGAGTTACAAAAGTGCTCGCTGTAACGCTAAGCACGTCTCTAGCTGTGACTTACTTGATTGCTTTGGTCGGAGGGCATAGTGTTAGTGCGGAACAGCCCCCTCTTAAGGGGCAAACAATCACAGCGATTCAACCTGCAGCTGTTCCTGCTGCTCCAAGCGGTCCGGTTGACCCCAAAGAAGTGGAGGCCTTCGCGGACAATTACTTTGGGGAAAGCTTGAAGAAGTTCAATGTCCCGGGTGCCATGTTCGTCGTCGTTCAGGACGGACAAGTAGTTTTATCCAAAGGATACGGGTATGCAAACAAAGAAAGCAAAACCCCAGTTGATTCCAATACCGTTTTTCGCATCGGTTCCATTTCTAAGACGTTTACGGCTGCGGCTGTGCTGCAGCTTGCTGACCAAGGGAAGATCAAGCTGGATCAGGACATCCAATCCTATCTCGGAGGTATCACAATACCCAATTCGACAGGTAAACCGCTAACTATGGAAAATATGCTGACCCACATGACTGGGTTCGATTTCCCATATGAAAAAGATGATGACGCCTCGCCCGATCTTCTTAATCAAGAGACTTCTCTTCGAGATTTCTTAATTGATCGAATGCCAACCATCGTCCGGACGCCGGGGGAAGCCTACCAGTATGACGATTATGCTTTTGCTTTGGCGGGATATGCCGTGGAACAAGTTACCGGGCTCCCTTTTCATGAATACATGGATAAAAACATCTTTCAGCCGCTCGGCATGAATTCTTCCCATGATCTTGTAACCCCAGAGCTTAAAGCCCGAATGGCTACAGCTTACGATCCGCAAGGCACGCCATATCCGGAGTATGGCATTTATCCTACGGACATGCCTCAGGGCGGAATGTTGTCCACCGGAAGCGATATGGCTAAATTCATGGTCATGCTTCTGCAAAAAGGAAAGGCCGGAGATCGGCAAATGTTAAGCGAACAAAGTGTTCAGCGAATGAGCAAGTTTTCCGTTTTCGCTCATCCGGCCATACCTATTACAAGCTATGGATTTGAAAGCATTTTCAATGAACTGTCGAATGGTCAGTATGTCGTCGGCAAAGGCGGGAACATCCCCGGATATGCCTCATGGATATGGCTACTGCCTGAACGCAAAACGGGATTGTTCGTCATTTATAATAATGATTCCGAATTGCGCTCGGATTTGTATGCTGCCTTTATGAACCATTATTATCCGAAGAGCACCGAGACGCCTGAATCGGTATCACCTCTGACAGAACAGCAAGCCGCGCGTTACGTCGGATTATACAGAGACCTGCATACCCCGGCATTTGTGACTAGAATTACGTACAATAACGGACAACTTGTAGCGGAAGACAAATACAAATTGAGGAATGGCAAGACTACTTTGAAAAAGATAGATCCCTTGTTGTTTATGGATGACCACGGGAAGAAAATAGCATTTCTTGAACAAAAGGATGGCGGTATTGCTTATATGTACAGACCTACCAAATCACCGTTAGCCTATTCGCCCAAAATGCAGGAAAAAGCGCTGTTTTCCGATGTCTCGAAAGAAAGCCCCTACCAACCGTCTATTGAAAAGCTCCATTCGCTGGATATCATCAATGGAAGAGATGGGCGCAGCTTTGACCCCAAGGCACCCATGACCCGGGCGGAATTCATCACAATGCTGCTGCATGCTGTCGGCTATCCGCCCTCCAAATCGAAATCCGGTTACACGGATATCGAACACCATTTTGCGGTCAAAGAGATACAGGCGGCGGTCGAGCATCATTGGTTGGGGGAGGAGCCCGGAGGCCGATTTGAACCGGATCGCACGATAACTCGGGAAGAAATGGCCGTCATCTTAACGCGCATTCCTCTTCCATGGCCGCTTGGCGATGAGGTGCGATTGGCAGGGCAAACCGATGAATCGGCTATCAAGGCCGTAAGCAAGCTTGTTGCTGCCGGAGTTACGGATCCAGTCACAATAACCAATTCTGACGGTTCAGTCGATTTCCGCTCCAAAGCACCTTTGCTTCGCCAAGAAGCCTCCTTTTTCATTGACAAGGCTCTATTTGTTCCTTAATCTCTTATCGGCCGTTACAGCCACATTCGTTACGTGACAGAAACTCCAATCATGACTAACTTGTTGTTTGCTTCCAGTTTCATCTTTCACTACCATCCTTTCTTCATTTGACGGATTGTAATATGAAGTGCGACACCTGCTGGAAATCAATAAAAAAATGACCCATGACCTGATTCGTGTAGAATGAAAGTTCCAACACCAGCATTCACACAAGGAGAATCAGTCCATGAGTTATTCACATCTTAGCCTAATCGAACGCAGCAAGCTAGAAATCCTGCATCAGCTGTCAGAAGAAAATAAAGTTGTAGACTAGAAAAATTAAGTGTTAGACTGACGGTTCTTCCTTAAGCTAACGGGCAGGGCACGAAAGTAGTATTTTTTTGTATGAAGCAGCCACCAAAGTATTAAAGGCAGCGCAGAATCGGCGGCAGGCTCCCGAACATCGCCGTCCTGCAAGCGGAATACAAAAGGCTTCAAGAGGAAAAGCTGTATACCGACTATGGGAAACTAAAAAAGCAGGTAAAGGAATACGACGTTATCAAGCGGAACATTGATGGGATTTTGCGACAGCCAAGAGAAGCCGAACGGCAAAAGGAAACTGAACGATAAGCACAAAAAAAGAACGGGGCGCGGCGGTCATTCATAGACCAACCGCACCCCGTTTTTACTATGGGTGTGTCACGCAGCAGAACGATGATTTTGAGGGAAAAGGTATAAAACCCTTGCTCCTCTCAAAACGCGCCCGGAAACCAGCACTATACAAGGGCATATGCGCCCCTATTGCGTAACATCCCGCTGTTTCTGCTTGCGCTCGGCGGTTGTTGATACTGAATTTCTTTCAAAATATCTCTCGTTGAATAAAAAAAAATTCTGATATACTGTTGATTATTGAGGTACTGTGTTGTACGATGTATATACAGGAGGTAGGTGTGAAAGGCGGAACAGATATGACGAATATATGAAAAACAAACCAGTTAACAGAGTATTTTAAGGAAAGAATCAATTTCTGGGATACGAAAAAAAAAAGGAATTTACCCTTGTTAGGACAGAATGGCGTTGGTAAAACAACAATTATGAAGATGATTACAAACTTACAATATTAATAGAGAAGAGGAATTCCTTATGAAAATACGTAGTCAAATTACATTTGCAAGTCTGGCCCTTTTAATAACTGGAAGTTCCCTGCTATACACATCGCCAACCTCAATTGTAAAAGCAGAGCCCACTCAAAATGTATCTAGTTCGTTACAAACAACCACTCAACGAGATCATAATTCCGTCAAGCAAGCAATGCGGGATACATTGCAACTTGGATTCCCGGGGATACTTGCTAAAACTTCTGAGGGTGGAAAAACGTGGGGTTATGCCGCTGGGATAGCGAATCTGAGCACCAAGAAACCAATGGAAACAGATTTTCGATTTCGCATTGGCAGCGTGACGAAGACGTTCACCGCAACGGTTGTACTTCAATTAGCTGGAGAGAACCGCTTAAATCTAGACGACTCCATCGAAAAATGGTTGCCTGGTGTCATTCAAGGAAACGGATATAATGCTAAACAGATTACCATCCGGCAGATATTGAACCATACAAGTGGTATCGCTGAATACTCAAGGTCAAAAGACGCTGATTTTATGGATACAAAAAAATCGTATACGGCTGATGAAATAGTGAAGATGGGGATTTCTCTTCCCCCAGACTTTGTCCCAGGAAAGGGCTGGTCTTATTCAAACACGGGATACGTATTACTGGGTATTCTTATTGAAAAAGTAACCGGAAACAGCTACGCGGAAGAGATTGAAAAACGGATTATTGAACCGCTTGAATTGTCGGATACATTCCTACCTGGCAATTCAAGCGTTATTCCAGGCACCAAGCATGCTCGGGGATATTCCCAACCAGACGAAGCAAGTGAGATAAAAGACGTTACTTATTATAATCCAAGTGCAGGTAGCTCGGCTGGAGATATGATTTCTACTGCTGACGACTTAAATAAGTTCTTCTCTTCCTTGCTCGGTGGCAAATTACTGAAGGAACCGCAACTAAAACAAATGCTTACTACAGTTCCTGTAGGAAGATCAGGAATCGATGGATATGGTCTTGGAATCTCTGAATTTAAGCTTCCAAACGGTGTCTCGGTATGGGGGCACATAGGTGGCATTCTAGGGTTTTCTACTTTTGCAGGAGGTACACTTGGAGGCAAGCATACGTTGGTCGTCAGTTTGAACAGTTTGGGTAGAGATAACAGTCCTAATCCTTTTAAAAATATTTTACTTGCTGAATTTAGCAAATAGGAAAAAAGGAAAATACGGATAAATTTTGTCATAGTTTTTATAGTTAAAAATATACCTTTCTAGTTCAAAAGCCTCTGCGTTCGGCGGTTGTTAGTACTGAATTTACTATTGATAAATATAGTACTGTGTTGTACGATATATATACAGGAGGTACAATACATGAATGTAGAAGATTGGAAATCACAAATTAAGCGAGGAACACTCGATTTCTGTATTCTATTGCTAATAAAGCAGCGACCATATTATGGGTATGAAATCATAAGTAAGTTAGAGCGGTATCCTATTGTTGCTGCAAAAGAAAATACAATTTATCCACTGCTTAGAAGATTATTGAAAGAAGAATATATTTCTTCATCTTGGCAAGAAAGTACAGAGGGCTTGCCACCGAGAAAATATTATACCCTTACAGAAAAAGGAAACGAATACTTAAAAGCGATGTCCTTAGAATGGGATAATTTATTAACAGCTATATCAGAAATTAAAGGAGAGTTAGATTATGGATAAAATTATGAATGACTATCTTGTAAAAATTGAAAAGTATTTGAAATCTATGTCCGATTCCGAGCGTATTGACATTGTAAAAGAAATCAAAAGCGTAATGCTTGAATTGCAAAATAATGGTGTATCTTCTGAGCAAATCATCGAACGGTTAGGAAACCCAAAAGAATTAGCGACAGCATACTTAGGTGAAGCTATTTCAAAGAACAGTAAATTTAGTTGGCATAAATTCGGCGCAATATTTGCATTTTGTAGCAGCTTTGCAGGCGTCAGCGGTATGTTACTTTTGCCGTTCATCAGTACTCTTTCCATTGCTTTAATGATTGGTGGAGTTATTACGCTGATAGGCGGAATTGTTAAATTTTTCGGGTATCTTATGGGATATGATATTGCCGGAATAACAATCGAAATGGGAGCATTTACACCTAGCCCAATGCAGTTCTTGCCAGTTTCTATTGTGATTGGTGTGTTAATGTTTTGGCTCGGGAAAGTCTTATGGAAGCTTACTATTAAATATATACACGCAATTAGTCAGAAAAAGAAAACAGTGTAATAATATAAAGAACGGGGCGCGGCGGTCATTCATAGACCAACCGTACCCCGTTTTTACTATGGGTGTGTCACGCAGTAAAGCCCTTACCCCTCTCAAAACGAGAGCGGAAACCTGCGCTGTACAGGGGCTTATGCCTCCCTATCGCGTAACAATGCCCGTTGTTGTCCTTGAGGCAACCGGACATTACCATCGAAATCTGGTAGGGTATCTTAAACGCAGTGGATGGATTCATTACATCGTCAACCCCCTGCAAGCGAAACGATCGAAAGGCACACAGCTTCGTAAGGTGAAAACAGATGCAGCAGATACTTGGCATTTGGCTGAGATGAATTACCGAGGGGACGTTAAAGCACACCGTAGCCATCGGAGTTCGCGACTGGAGATGAGCCGGGTACCGGGTCGTGCGGCTATCAAAATTGGGCAAAAGAGCATTTCAAAATGGAGATTAGCTTTGTGTTTATGTATATTTAGTGGTCAAACTGTACTCTGTACATTGTATAGTTGATAAGACGACTCCTTGAACAGAAAAGTTGCGAATCGACGAGCAAAAGTTCTCTTTGGTCGCTCAAACATTTGGCTGTATTGTATACTGGATTCCGTATAGCGCATAACACGAAGTTGCCAGTTCTAAGAATTGTGGATCTTCTTCTGTTTCAGAAAGGAATTAGGCTCCGTTGAATTATCGGGGAACGATAGCACAAAGAAGAACACAGGCTGCCATAATATCGGCAGC
>NZ_ASSB01000224.1:0-2902 GCF_000520755.1 Paenibacillus sp. 1-18 | reverse complement strand
TCCCATGGAATACACGACCCATCCGATGACCCCTGCAAAAATGAGCAGCAGCGGTAGTAGATGCTGTCCGGCAAGCGTGAAGAAGGTCCATTTTCCGTTCGTGATCACAAGTACTGCCCCAGCCAGCGCGATCACCATACTGACCAGCGTATATTTCGGAGGCATTTTACGGGTCATGACCCATATCATCGCAATCGAGATCATCGGCATCAGAACTTCCATAATAGAAGCCACAATGGTACCTGCTGCTCCCATCCAGTGTTGTCCCTGGAAAACGGCCATATTATAAATGGTAAATCCCATCGTACCGAAGAACAGCAATGTCTTGCCCTTGCCCTCAAAGCGAAAAGCAGCTCGTCCCTCTTTGAGCCACAACAGCACGATCAGGATGAGCGTAACCGAAAAATAACGTAAAAATGAAAAGTACAGCGGATTGACTTGTTGTAAGGCAATGTGCGAAACCGGAAACATGGCCCCCCAGGACATACTGGCGATCAGACACAATAAAGATCCGGTCATGATTTGTCTATTCATGGTGAAAAAAAGCTCCTCCTTGCCGGCCTCAGCGGACATATCTTATGGACACATCATAAAGGATGGGAAGCTAATGGTAAAATGATTGAAAATAAACATTATGATCATTTAAAATGATCATAAGTGACAAGGCGCGTCAATTTTGACGGCCTTGCCCTTCATATTTAAGGGGGAGCAGTAGTGGATTTGAACGATTTGAATATTTTCCAGACCGTAGCCGCTCATGGCAGTGTCAGCAAGGCGGCAGCCGAGCTTAGCTATGTTCAGTCCAATGTGACGGCCAGAATCAAGCTGCTGGAAAAGGAGCTGCAAACGCCTTTATTTTATAGACATAAACGGGGCATGATCCTCAATGCGGAGGGAAAGCGTCTGCTACAATATACGAAAAGCATTTTGTCGCAATTTGAAGAGATGAAGCATGCGTTTCAGAGCACCTCTGCACCTTCGGGAGTGCTGGAGATTGGCATTGTGGAGACGGTGGTTGCATTACCTTCGATTTTGCATGCTTACTACAGCCACTACCCCGATGTTGAGCTGTCACTAAAGGCCGGGGTTACTGAACATCTGGTGCAGGAGGTTGCAGAAATGAGGCTGGATGGAGCCTTTGTGACCGGACCGGTGAAGCATCCCCTCATTGAACAGTTTGATGTCTTTCAGGAAAAGCTGGTCCTCGTTTCCCAGGGAGATGACTTTTCCATAGAGGATATTACAACCCGCCCGCTTCTTTTATATAAAAAAGGGTGCGGGTACCGGGAGCGCCTGGAAACCTGGCTCAAGATGGAGGGGATTATCCCCAAGCAGATTATGGAGTTTGGAACGTTTGAGACGATTGTCGGCAGCGTGGCGGCGGGCATCGGTATGACCGTTTTCCCCGAGTCTTCGATCAGCGGGCTGAAGGCCCAGGGACATGTGCATTGTCATGCGCTGCCAGAGCCGTACAATGAAGTGACAACGGTGTTTATCCGTCGTAAGGAAGCTTATGTTACCAGTACTTTGCAGTCCTTTATCAATGAAATTATCGCGCAAATACAGGCGTAGCTTTATCGCCGGTGCTCGGGTACAATGAGAAGGATTTAATCTCATTTCTACTTCCTGAAGGAGGGCTATTATGTTCACAATATATCCGGCTGCTTCCCGATTCAGCTTCGATAAGGGCTGGCTGCGGGGAAGTCACAGCTTTTCATTCGCGGAGTATCAGGATGAGAACAATACAGCGTTTGGTCCTATGCGTGTCTGTAATGACGATGTCATTGCACCGGGAAGAGGCTTTGGGGCACATCCGCACAGTGACATGGAGATTGTCTCCATCGTGTTGCATGGAGAGCTGCGTCATGAGGACAATCGTGGACATGTGGCGGTGACTCATTTTGGAGGCATTCAGCGAATGTCAGCGGGTCGCGGCATCATCCATACGGAGCACAATGCTTCGCAAACGGAGGATGTCAGTTTGCTGCAATTGTGGTTTAGCCCGCACACGAGAGGGCTGGAGCCATCCTATGAGGCTACAGCGTTCAACCCTGAGCGATTGCACGGCCAGCTTTTGCCCGTCGTTGCCGGAAAGCAAGCTCAAGGCACGGAGGGTGAAATCGCTGCCATCCATCAGGATTTGACGATTTATTTGAGCAAGCTTCAGCCTGGAGAGCGTGTAGAATTCACACAAGCTGAGGGACGGCGTGTGTTCTTGTTCATCATCGAAGGCTCACTGCGTGTGAACGGTGAACATATTCTGCGAGGGCGTGATTCGGCCCGGATTGAGCAGGAACCCAAGCTGTCACTGGAGGCACAGGAGCCTGTATTTTATATGCTGATTGATTTACCTTAAAAGGAGGTGCGCGCAATGGCGCAGCAGGAAACTTGGCTGATCAAGCATGCCGTCACGGGTCGTAGCTTTGCTGACAGCCGCAAGCAGGCTTTCGATTGTCGCTTGGATACGACGGATGGCCTCTTTCGCTTCACACTTCAAGAGCTGCCGCGTGAGACGGCAGAGACGATTGTACGATATCGCGAAGAGCTGAACGTATTTCGTTTTGTAACGCCGGAGGAACAATCCATTGTGAAGCATTGGTACTACGTTACCCCGGAAAGCGTAAAATATAATGATCAGACAGATGAGCTTACGCTCGAAGCTAATTCTGAGATTGAATACCATCCCGAGGAGTATTGGGGAGATTAATCCTTTTTTATAGGGCTGTCCCGGTAAGGTGCGAATGTGAAGCTCACATAAAAAACCCGGGTCCTTCGCACCTCGAAATTTGTCGAAAAAGGATTGAGAGGGGTGTTGGCGATAAAATTCAATGTTAATCCATCCCTTTTCGGCATCGTTTATTACGAGAATGCGTGAAATTGATACCATTAGGGTATGGTTTAC
>NZ_ASSB01000223.1:0-3171 GCF_000520755.1 Paenibacillus sp. 1-18 | reverse complement strand
TGGTACGAGTACGCCGTTTAACGACCGTATGGAGATTAATGCCATTCAGAAGGTATTCGGGGAGCATGCTCCCCGTTTGGCGATATCATCTATTAAATCTATGACCGGCCATTTAATGGGCGGCGCAGGGGCAGTTGAATTAATCGCCACTGTACAGAGCTTGCTCCACAACAAGGTACCACCGACACTCAATTGCGACAATCCTGAAGCCCCTGAGCTGAATTTTGTGCCGCACGTATATCAGGAACGCGAAGTCCGTGCAGCGATTAGCAATTCGTTCGGTTTCGGCGGTCATAACGTTTGTCTGGCCGTACGCAAATGGCAGGAGGATTAGCATCGTGAACGCAGATGACATACGTATTCTCGATGTGCTTCCTCACCGCTATCCGTTCATTATGATAGACAAAGTGACGGGTTTTGAGAATTCAAAATGGGCTAGAGGCTACAAGAATGTAACCTGGAACGATTGGTTTGTTTCCGAAGCGAATCCGTTTATGCCCCATATGATGGTCGTTGAAGCATTGGCGCAGTTAGGCGGCTTTGCGACTATGGACGAAACGGGCATTTCCTTTTTAAGTTCATTGAATCAGGTCGAAATGCACGAATGGGCTCAGCCTGGAGATCGGCTGGGTCTTTATTTTGAAGTAACAAAGAGAAAGAGAGGTTTTCTTCTCGGCAAAGGTTTGGCTACTGTAGGGGATCGGATTATTGTCAAGGCGGAAGAGATCGTATCGTATACTCCGAAACAAGTATAACGTGAACCTGCATTGAGGGGATAAGGTCATCGCAATCACAAGAAGGGAAGAGGATTAGGTTATGAATAACAACGTACATCAATTTTTTCCTTTAACCAATGCGCAACAGCGGATTTGGTACACTGAGCTGCTTTACCCGAATACGTCCGTATCGTTGCTTCTGGGAACCGTAAAGTTTAAAGGAAAAATGAACATAGATGCCTTAAAGCGCTCCATCAATATGGTTATTAAGCAATACGATGCTTTTCGGATTCGCATCACGGCCGAGGACGGTATTCCCCGGCAATACGTAGTGCCTTTTGAGGACAAGGAGTTCACTTGTCTGGATGCAGCGGATTTCAAAAGCATAGATGAAATGAATAGCTGGTTGGAGGGTCATAAGCAAGCGCCTTTTGAACTGCTCAACAATGAGCTTTTTCAATTTTTGTTTATTAGAATCAGCGATGACGAGTATTGGCTGAGTGTTAAAATGCATCACATCATTTCCGACGGCATTTCCATGGTTCTTTTCGGAAACCAGTTGATGGAATATTACGTTGATATTATTCGGGGAATAGAACCCCAACTGGGCAAAAAATATTCTTATATCGAATATATCGAAACGGAAGGAGCTTATGTACAGTCCGATCGGTTTGCAAAGGACAAGGAGTTCTGGAACGATAAATTTGCCGGACTGCCGGACGTGACAGGATTGAAACCGTATGATCCGCTGCTGTTGAGCACGGTTGCCCAAAGAGCGCACTTTACAGTAGACGGCGGCTTGTACAAGCAAATAAAGCAATTTTGCCAAGATAATAAAGTTAGCTTGTTTCAATTTTTTATGGCGGCAATGTACATTTATATGCACAAAGCGATCGGCGAGCAGGATATCGCGATTGGTACCTCGTTAGCCAACCGTTCGACAAAGAAGGAAAAAAATACGGTGGGCATGTTCGTCAGTACAATAGCAGCTAGGTCTTTTGTTGACCCTGACGCTGATTTGATCAGCTTTTTGCAAAGCGTGGTCAAGGATCAAACCACGATTTTACGGCATCAAAAGTATCCATATAATCAATTGATTCAAGATTTAAGGGAAACCTACCGCAGCAAGGATATCCAACGGCTGTTCGGCGTTTCGATGGAATATCGTCCAGTAAGCTGGGTGGATCTGGATGACGTTCGCATTCATACAGATTATGATTTTGGCGGCGATGAAGTCAATGATCTGGTGCTTCATATTGCCGAGATGTTGGATGAAGATCAATTGGTGCTGCATGTCGATTACCGTTCCCGCCTGTTCGATGCCAGTGAGATTGCGAGAATCATTCGACATCTCCTTGTTATAACGGAACATATTGTCGAAAATCCGGAACAAAAAATATCGGAGATATCTCTGATCAATGAACAGGAAAAAAATGAAATTTTGACCGTATTCAATGATACGAAAGCTGACTATCCGAAGGATAAAACGATCCATCAGATGTTTGAGGAGCAAGCGGAGCGGACGCCGGAGCAGACGGCGGTTGTGTTCGGGGAAAGTCAGCTCACGTACCGCGAGCTGAACGAGCGGGCGAACCGGCTGGCGCGCACGTTGCGGGCCGAAGGCGTGCAGGCCGATCAGCTCGTCGGGTTGATGGCGGAGCGTTCGCTGGATATGATGGTAGGCATTTTCGCGATCTTAAAAGCCGGAGGAGCCTACGTACCGATAGATCCGGGCTACCCGGAAGAGCGCATTCGCTACATGCTGGAGGATTCGGGGGCGAAGCTGCTCCTGCTGCCAAGCCATTTGCAGGACCATATCCGCTTCGAAGGTCGGACGTTGAAGCTGGACGAGGCGCAGGCGTACGAGCAGGACGGCTCGAATCTGGCGCCAGTCGCCGGACCAGGGGACATGGCGTATGTCATTTATACGTCGGGATCGACGGGCAAGCCGAAAGGGGTCATGATCGAGCATCGGTCGGTGATCAACCGCCTGATCTGGATGCAGGAGGCGTATCCGCTGGATGCAGGAGATACAATACTGCAAAAAACGGCGATCACGTTCGACGTTTCCGTATGGGAGCTGTTCTGGTGGTCGTTCGTCGGAGCGAGTATGTGCCTGCTCCCGGTCGGCGGGGAGAAAGACCCGGAAGTGATTGTGGAGACGATTGCTGCGCAAAGGATCAGCACGATGCATTTCGTACCGGCGATGCTGAACGCCTTCCTGGAATACATCGAGCATCAAGGAGAGCCAGCGCAAAGCAAGCTGTCTTCGCTGAAGCAAGTGTTTACCAGTGGGGAAGCCTTAACGCCGAATGCGGCGGCACGGTTCCAGCAATTCATTGCCCCGGCCAGCCAGGCGAAGCTGGTGAATTTGTACGGACCGACGGAAGCAACGGTCGATGTGTCGTACTTTAACCTGCAAGCGGATGAAGCGTACAGAACGGTTCCGATTGGA
>NZ_ASSB01000222.1:0-542 GCF_000520755.1 Paenibacillus sp. 1-18 | reverse complement strand
CCGGGTAGGCGTATTTGCCGGGATTACCAAAACGGGCTACGAGCTCTATGGGCCGGAGTTATGGAAGAAGGGAGCGCACATATTCCCCCAAATATCCTTTAGTTCGGTAGCAAACAGGATTTCGTACCTCTTTAATTTGCAAGGGCCGAGCATGCCGATCGATACGATGTGTTCGTCCTCGCTGACCGCGATTCATGAAGCCTGTGAGCATCTTTACCGGGGAGAATGCGAGATGGCAATTGCAGGCGGAGTCAATCTGTATCTCCACCCGCTCGGCTATGTCGGGCTTTGCGCCAACCATATGCTGTCTGCCGACGGGCGGTGCAAGAGCTTCGGCAAAGGAGGCAACGGGTTTGTCCCCGGAGAAGGCGCGGGAGTCGTCCTGCTCAAGCCATTGTCGAAGGCGATTGCCGATGAGGACCCCATCCATGCGGTGATCCGGGGGACGAGCATCAACCATGGAGGCAAGACCAACGGCTATACCGTGCCAAGCCCGACCGCCCAAGGAGAGCTGATTCGGACGGCACTGGAGCGAGCGGGGG
>NZ_ASSB01000221.1:0-3781 GCF_000520755.1 Paenibacillus sp. 1-18 | reverse complement strand
TATACGGCTTTATATCGTCAGCGAAGGCGGCAAGCTGCAGCCCATCGGCGTACCGGGCGAGCTGTGCATCGCGGGGGACGGAGTGGCCCGAGGATATCTGAATCGTCCCGAACTGACGGCGGAGAAATTCGTGGACAGTCCTTTTGTGCCGAGAGAGCGGATGTATCGGACGGGAGACCTGACCCGCTGGCAGTCGGACGGAAACATCGAATATTTGGGACGGATCGACCATCAGGTGAAAATACGGGGCTACCGGATTGAACTCGGCGAAGTGGAAGCACAGCTATTGAAGGTGGAGGCTGTGCAGGAGGCAATTGTCGTAGCAAGGGAAGACGAGAACGGTCAGAAGCAGATGTGCGCATACTTTACGGCGAATGCAGAGCTGACGGCAAGCGAGCTCCGCGGAGCGCTGGCGCAGGAGCTTCCGGGCTATATGATCCCGTCGTACTTCATGCAGCTTGAGCAAATGCCGCTGAGCCCGAATGGAAAAATAGATCGTAAAGCACTGCCTGCGCCTGAGGGCAATCTTCTAACAGGTGCGAAGTATGATGCGCCAACAACGCCTGTGGAAGCGCGGCTCGCACAGATTTGGAAGGACGTGCTTGGCGTGGGGCATGTAGGGATCAAAGATAACTTCTTTGAAATCGGAGGACACTCTTTGCGGGCTACGCTTCTCGTGTCCCGTATTCACAAAGAGCTGAACGCCCCTATTGCGCTCCGTGAAGTGTTTCAATTCCCGACCATCGAACAGATGGCGAAAATGATCGAAAGCCGGGATCAAGCGGCTTATGCTTCCATTCCGACCGTCGGAGAACGAAGCTACTATCCGACATCTTCGGGACAGAAGCGTTTGTACGTGCTGAGCCAACTCGAAGGTGGAGAAATCAGCTACAATATGCCGGGTGTTATGACCGTAGAAGGGCAACTGGACCGCACGCGGCTGGAAGCTGCGTTCCGCCGACTCATACGCCGACATGAGACATTGAGAACGAGCTTTGATGTCGTGAACGGCGAACCGGTGCAGCGAGTGCATGAGGAAGTGCCATTTACGGTGGAATATATTGAGGCCCAGGAAGAAGAGGCAAAAGACCGCATTCGCGACTTTATCCGCCCGTTCGATTTACATCAGGCACCGCTTCTGCGGGCCGGATTAATCAAGCTGCAGCAAGATCGCCATCTGTTGCTGTTTGATATGCATCATATCGTCTCTGACGGAACCTCGATGGGCGTGTTGACCGAGGAATTTATGCAGATGTACGAGGGAAGCGAGCTGCCGGAGCTGCGGATTCAGTACAAAGATTATGCAGTATGGCAGCAAACGGAGATGCAAAGCGAGCGGATTGACAAGCAGGAAGCCTACTGGCTGGACGTATTCCGCGGCGAGCTTCCGATTCTTGATTTGCCGATTGATGAAACTCGTCCGGCGGAGCGAAGCTTTGCAGGAAAACAGGTTGATTTTGTGATTGATGCCGCCAAAGGGCAGGCTTTGCAGCAGCTTGCGGCGCAAACTGGATCGACCTTATATATGGTGCTGCTGTCCGCATATACCGCACTCTTGCATAAATATACTGGGCAGGAGGATGTGATTGTCGGCACCCCGATTGCGGGAAGGTCGCACAGTGATCTGGAAGGTCTAATCGGGATGTTTGTCGGCACGCTTGCACTCCGCAATTATCCGTCCGGCGAGAAATCGTTTCTTGACTATTTGCAGGAAGTCAAAGAAACGGCACTGCAAGCATACGAGCATCAGGACTATCCGTTCGAGGAATTGGTTGCGAAGCTCAATTTAAATCGGGATATGAGCCGAAATCCGCTGTTCGATACGATGTTTGTGCTGCAAAATACGGAGCAGAGCGAACGGGAGATTGCCGGATTGCAATTCAAACCGTATGTGTATGAGAATCAATCCGCTAAATTTGATCTGACGCTCCTTATAGCGGAGCAAGGCGAGGAACTCGTCTGCAGCTTTGAGTACGCCAGTGCGCTGTTCAAGCAGGAAACGGTCGAACGGTTAGCGAGCCAATTCGTGCAGGTGATCCATACGGTGGTGAGCGCACCCGAGACGAAGCTGTCAAAGATTGCGATCATTACAGCTCAGGAGCAAGCGCAGATTCTGGAGCAGTTCAACGCTCCTGCGGTTGACTATCCGAAAGATAAACCGATTCATCAGATGTTCGAGGAGCAAGTGGAGCGAACGCCGGATCAGACGGCAGTTGTGTTCGGAGAAAGTCGGCTAACGTATCGCGAGCTGAATGATCGGGTGAACCAGTTGGCGCATGCGTTGCGCGCCGAAGGCGTTCGGTCGGAGCAATTTGTCGGCCTGATGGTCGAGCGTTCGCTGGAAATGGTGATCGGGATTTTCGGAATTTTGAAGGCCGGTGGCGCTTATGTACCGATTGACCCGGAATATCCGGAAGAGCGGATTCACTATATTTTAAAAGACTCGGGTACAAAGCTGCTGCTCACGCAAAGTCATTTACGGCAGGAAAAACCTGATTTGGCGAGCTTCGAAGGCAAGATGGTGGATTTGGACAGCAGCCAGGCATACGCAGAAGACCGTTCCAATCCGGGCATTACAGTCAAGCCGAAGGATCTTATGTATCTCATTTATACTTCTGGTACTACAGGACTGCCTAAGGGAACCATGATTACGCAGCAAGGCTTGGTCAACTATATTTGGTGGGCGAAAAAAGTGTATGTAGGCGAGGAAAAGCTTGATTTTCCATTGTATTCGTCGATTTCTTTCGATTTGACGCTTACGTCAATATTTACGCCGCTTATCACAGGCAATACGATCTTCATTTATGAAGGGGCGGACAAGGGGACGTTAATCCAGGAGATCATTGAGGACAATCAGGTGGACATTCTTAAGCTGACGCCGACGCATTTGAGCCTGATCAAAGACATGAAGATGCCCGACCACTCTAGAATTCGAAAAATGATCGTAGGCGGAGAAAATCTCAGCACTCATTTGGCGAAAAGCATCTCTGATCTGTTTGGCGGAAACATCGAAATTTTCAACGAATACGGGCCAACCGAAACGGTAGTCGGATGCATGATTTACCTCTACGATCCTGTGAGGGATACGAAGGAGTCCGTACCGATTGGGGTTCCGGCCGACAACGTGTACATTTACTTGCTCGATTCGCAGCGCAATTTGGTGCCGCCGGGCGTACCCGGAGAGATGTACATTGCCGGAGACGGAGTTGCCCTTGGCTATCTAAACCGTCCTGAACTGACGGCGGAGAAATTCGTGAACAACCCGTTTGCTCCAGGTGGGCGGATGTATCGGACAGGGGATCTGGCCCGCTGGCAGGCGGATGGAAACATCGAATATATGGGACGAATCGACGAGCAAGTGAAAATACGCGGCTACCGAATTGAGCTAGGCGAGGTTGAAGCACAGCTAATGAACGTGGAAGCTGTACAAGAAGCCGTCGTAACGGCTCGTGCGAGTGAGGACGGGCAAAAGCAGCTATGCGCATATTTGGTTGCTGACCGTTCGTTGACGGCAAGCGAGCTCCGCGGAGTATTGGCGAAGGAGCTTCCAAGCTACATGATCCCGTCGTACTTTGTACAGTTGGAGCGGTTGCCGTATACGCCTAACGGGAAAGTCGACCGCAAAGCGCTGCCCGCGCCTGAAGGCAGCTTGCCGACCGGAACCGCCTATGAGGCTCCACGTACAGCGGTGGAGCAAGCGCTGATCACCGTTTGGCAGGGCGTGCTAGGTGTCGGAAGAATCGGCATTCATGACAACTTCTTTGACCTTGGGGGCGATTCG
>NZ_ASSB01000220.1:0-1490 GCF_000520755.1 Paenibacillus sp. 1-18 | reverse complement strand
TGAACTGTGACCCTATTTGTGGACACATAAAAGAAAAGAGTTAGATTATGCTGTTAATAGATGGTTCCTGTATTCATCAGGAGTCATCTTTTTTAATGTCCATTGATACCGATCGGTGTTGTAGTAATCCATGTATTCATTAATGCGTGCCCGTAATTCCTGGAGAGTAACGCTGTCCCTATACTCGAGTTCATCCTTCATATGACCGAAGAAAGACTCCATGGAGGCATTGTCCCAGCAGTTACTCTTTCGCGACATGGACTGCTGGAAGCCTATCTCTTTAACTCGAGCTTGGAACCTCGGATTCGTGTAGTGAAAACCTTGGTCAGAATGGATGATGGCTTCGGGGTGAATGTTGCCATCCAGTCGTTGAATCAACCTGTCCAAGGTTCGATCTACGATCGTCATTTCTAAGGACGAGGATACATAATGAGCAAGAATCTGTTCGCTTGCACCGTCCTTTACACAGGACAAATACGCGCATTGCCCCTGACCATAGTGCAGGTATGTGATGTCTGTGAGAAAGACTTTCTCCGGCTCGCCCTGGTCAAACTGACGTTTAAGGTGATTAGGGAGTGTCTGGTGCTCTTGTGTGGCCTTTGCAAGCTTACGGTACGGATTGGCCTGGCGTATCTTGGCCACCAACCCGTATTTACGCATGATACGGCGAATTTTCTTATGGTTCATGATGACGCCACTCTTATGCTCCAAGCACATTTTTAAAACAAGTGCTCCCACTTTCCCATTCCGTTTTTCAAAATGTTCCCTGATGAGTAACAGATCCTGTTCGTCCGCTTCTTCTCTCAGCTGTCGTGCTTGTTCAGCGGCTAACCACCGGTAGTACCCGCTTTTACTGACATTCGCCATCTTACAAAGATGATGAGTCATCTTCTCAAGTTGATGCTTACGGAGGGTACGATTGATGAGTTCGAAGCGCTCAGAGGGTGTCAGCGTTGGTTCTGCTGGGCTTGTCTCTCGAGCGCCTCGAGCTTTTTTAGGAAGTCGTTCTCCGCTTCCAGAAGCTTTATACGTGCCTCAGCTTGTGCAAGCTTCTTCTCCATCGACTGTTCTGCTGCGGGCCTTCCCGTGCTGCCTTTTCCTCGTTGCTCTTCCAGAAGACCTGCTTCACCTTGAGAAGCAAAGGTTTTTCTCCAACGTTTTAAGCATCTATTCGGATTCTCCCGTCCGATCATATCTAAGTTGAATCCTGCCTCCCTGAAGATTTCTGCAGGAGTTTTCCCCTCCTGATAGGCCTTTAGAGCAGCCAACTTGAATGTGGGTTGGTAAGCAATAGAACGCTCTGTAATATGCAATACGTTAGCATGATCCTCCATCTGGCGGATCTGACTTTCACTAAACCTTTGTTCACCGGTAGACCAACGGTTCCCCATTTTGTATCCCCAACCTTTCGTGTATATCGATTATAAACGCAAAGAGACCCGAGAGAGGTCACTTTTTTTCAAAGTGTCCATCTTTCGGGTCACAGTTCA
>NZ_ASSB01000219.1:0-5316 GCF_000520755.1 Paenibacillus sp. 1-18 | reverse complement strand
TGGCAGGGTGCCGCAAGCCGTTGCGGGCGAGGTCAACGATGGGCCGCTGCGTGCAGCTCAAAAGCAGGTGGCTGAAGCTGGTCTCGCTGATCGCATTATGGTTAGAAAGGGAGACGGCTTGGCTGTGATTAAGGCTCATGAGGTCGATGTTATTACGATAGCCGGCATGGGCGGTGCCTTGATCGCTTCGATATTGGACCAAGGAAAAGACAAGCTTGCATCAGTGAAGCAACTGGTTTTACAGCCCAACGTCGGTGAGGATATTTTACGCCGTTGGTTGATTGAGCATCAGTGGGTATTAACAGGCGAGCATATCATGGAAGAGGACGGGAAAATATACGAAATTCTAACGGCAATACCCGCTTCCGAATCCCCTTTTAAGCAGGACGAGCTGTATCGACCATGGGAGCTTCCCGGAAGCTCGTTGGTGCTGACTCGGGATTGGCTGATGCAACTCGGACCGTTATTGGTCAAAAAGCCGAATGAAGTCTTTTTCAGGAAATGGAAGCTGGAAATTCGGAAGCTTCAGGATGTACTGGCACAGGTCTCGCGGTCTGAGCAGGAATCTGCGCAGCATAAGCAGGAGCAGTTGCGTAAACAAATTGAACAATTAGAGGAGGTACTTGCATGTTTGCCAAAGGACAAACAGTGATTAGCTATATGGAGCAGCTGGCACCCAAATATTTGGCAGTTCCGGACGACAGAATCGGGCTTCAGCTTGGTAGCCTGCAGAAGGAAATCAAAAACATATTGATCGCTCTGGATGTCAATGACGAGGTTGTCGAAGAGGCGATCCGCGTAAAGGCTGACCTCATTATTGCCCATCATGCGATTATATTCCGCCCACTTAAAGCTTTGAACACAGATCAGCCTGCGGGTAGAATGTATGAGAAGCTGATCAAGAATGATATTGCCGTCTATATCAGTCATACGAATCTGGATACGGCAGAGGATGGCATGAACGACTGGATGGCAGAAGCCTTGGGGATTCAAAGTGAAGGCTCGCTGGAAGATGTTCACACGGAGCAACTATTCAAGCTTGTCGTTTTCGTACCCAAAACACATCATCAAAAGGTATTGGACGCCGTGCTGGGTGCCGGAGCCGGGCATATTGGCAATTACAGTCATTGCAGCTTTAATATTGATGGCTACGGTACTTTCGTGCCGGGTGAAGGCACACAGCCATTTTTGGGTGAGCCGGGCAAAATGGAACGTAGTGAAGAGGTTCGGATTGAGACCATTGTACCACAGGGTGTACGCAATAAAGTTGTGCAAGCCATGCTGAAGGCCCATCCTTATGAAGAGGTGGCTTACGACCTGTACCATATGGATTTGCAGGGCCGTACCTTTGGCTTGGGGCGGGTGGGCAGGCTTAAAGAAGCCCGCACGTTACACGAGTTTGTAGACGATGTGAAAAACGGATTTGACGTCGAGCATGTACGCGTAGTGGGCGACCTGAACCGAACGATCAAAAAAGCAGCTGTGCTGGGAGGCTCGGGTAGCCGATATGTGAATAAGTCGCTTTTTAAAGGAGCAGACGTATTAGTCACGGGGGATATTGACTACCACACGGCACAGGATGCCCTGATGGCGGGGATCGCCATTATTGACCCTGGACATAATGCTGAGAAGATTATGAAGTCTAAAACGGCAGAATGGATGCGCAAACGGCTTGAAGAAGGACGATACGCGACGGAGGTACATGTATCCCAGGTGGATACTGAACCTTTCCAATTCTTGTAAATATCTAGCTTCTATGAGAAAATAAAGGTGTTTCATTACTTTTAGTTCATAGGGGAGAGGTTACGTGCGAACATTAATTGCTGATCCTGTGATTCATGCCTATCCGAGGATGGTTGCTGTTGTTACTTCCTGCCATAATGGTGTGAAAAATGTAATGGCCTCTGGCTGGCATACCTATATAGGATCATCACCAGGCATGTATGGCATTTCGTTGCGGAAGGAAACGTATTCACATGGTCTGATAGAAAAAAGTGGGGGCTTTGGTGTTCAATTTTTGCCTGCCCACAGATCGGAATTGATTCAGGCTGTAGGTACTTTTAGCGGTAGAGATATAGATAAGTTCCAGCATTTCGAGATTGCATATGAGGACGGAGTTACAGTGGATGTCCCTATATTGCTGGAAGCTTATCTTGCTTATGAGTGCAAAGTGGTGGATATTCATACCTGTGGGGATCATGATTGGATTGTCGGTGAGATCAAGCAGAGCTTACCGGGATGATGAACTTTTTCTGGATGAAGACACACCTGAATTTAGTAAGCTGCATATTCCGCTATACGTGGGTCGCTCTACTTATCTTGTGGCAGATAATACGTTGCAAAAGAAGGTACACCCCTTTTATTTGGACAAATAAAGGAATTTTCCTATTTTACAATAATTTCAGGTTGTATCGTGCGCACGTTCCCTGTATACTATGTAATGTTGTTCGGAAAGTTTGACAGACAATCGCTGGCGGCGTGAGCCGCGAGAGGAAAGTCCGGGCTCCATAGGGCAGGATGCTGGATAACGTCCAGTCAGCGCGAGTTGAAGGATAGTGCCACAGAAATGGACCGCCGATGGCCGCATGCGGCACAGGCAAGGATGGAACCGAGGTGTAAGAGACCCCGAGGAACGCTGGTGACTTCGTTCCTGGTAAACCCCATCTGGAGCAAGACCTAATGGGACACAGCTTCTTCGTGAAGCAGCCTTAGCCCGAGGTGTGTCTAGGTTGGTCGCTGGAGCCGGATAGCAATATTCGGCCTAGATAGATGATTGTCGCTTGTAGTGGGAGGGTAGTTCCCGTCTGTACCACGATAGCACAGAACCCGGCTTACGGAAAGCTTTCCCCACTGCAACACCTTAAAATGCATGAATTTAACCTTTATAATTGATCTGTTTGCATGAAAAGCTGTAATTTAAGTTGTCATAACCAAACGGTAATTTAACTGTATTTTTCAAATGTATTTATTAAAGAAAAGGGTGAGGTAATGTTCCTATTGGAGACATAATCCACCCTTTTTTTATATACGGTATTTACGCAAGTACGTCTATTTGTAGGTCTATTTAATTTAATGGATCTTTTCAAAGCAGAATGAAGCCCCCAATATCATGTTGGGGGCTTCATTCGTTTTTCCATCTACTCATTTCCTCTACCGTAAAAACGTGCGGGGATAGGGCACGCAGTTAGCGTAGCGGAGCATTTGGATCTGGAGAAGCGAAGCGTTCGCCTTTGCCTTCGGATTCCACCATACTATTCAAATTCAAAAGGAGTCCGAGGGCAACAGCGATCGCAAGATCAAATGATTCGCGAAGCGGCCTCACCGTGTCAAGTTCCTCAGCGCACGCTTTTTTCCAATCTTTCCTCTGTATACATCTTCAATGCCCGATCCAAACGGTCAACCGCTTCAGGAAGCAGGGAAGGATCGGTATGCGTGAAGTTGATCCGCATATGGTTGCTACCGCTCAGATCAGCATAAAATACTTGTCCAGGCACAAATGCGACGCCTTCCTGAATGGCCAGTTCCAGCAAGCGATCGGAACGGAAGCCTTCCGGTAAAGTAACCCACATAAACATGCCTCCAAGAGCATCATCCCACGTAATGCCTTCCCATTGACATTCTTTCATCAGCGTTGTGAGGCGGAGCATACGAGAATGATATTCGCTGGATACGGTACGAATATGTCCATCCAAATCAAAAAAGTCCAAGAGCTCATTTAAAGCACGTTGATCGATACTGCTGGAGTGCAGATCAGCAGATTGCTTGGCTTTCGAGACTTTATTGACAATCGCTTGATCAGCAATCAACCATCCGGAACGAACACCAGGAGCAACGGTTTTGGAGAATGTAGAGGTGTACATGACATGACCGTCTCCGCCTTGCTGTTGGTTAATGGAGAAGAGAGATGGGAAGTTAAGGTTTTCGTCAAATTTGAGACGTCCGTAAGGATCATCCTCAAAAATCAAAGTTTCGTATTTACGGCATAGCTCAACAACGCCTGTTCTGCGTTCCATGCTCCATACACTGCCCGCCGGGTTGGAGAAGGTTGGTATGACATACACGAATTTAGGCTGATGCTCCTTGAGCTTGGCTTCAAGATCATCTAATTGCATACCGTTGGAGTCTGTATTTACACTTATAATGTTGACGCCATAGGACTTAAACACCTGAAGAGCTGCCAAATAAGTAGGGGACTCCACTAATACAGTATCCTGCGGATCAAGCAGCACACGCGACACCAGATCAATAGTCTGCTGCGAGCCCGTCGTCATGATGATGTTATCTCTGGTAACGGAGATGCCTTGGGATGCCATCATGGTTGTAAGACGTTCCCGTAGAGGAATGTATCCATCGGTTAGACCGTATTGAAGCGCGGTAGTACCGCCAAGACGGAATACCCGCTCATAGGCTTTAGCAACCGCTTCAAGAGGGAAAAAGGCGTCGGCTGGAAGACCGCCAGCCAGGGATAACACTTCTGTTCCCTGTGTCAGCTTCAAAATGTCCCTAACGATGGACGAGCCTTGAGTACGAGCCATACCCGAAAATTTGTATTCCAATCCAATCATCTCCTGTGTTCTACTGTACTATGAAATTTATTGTATTATAACAATAATGAAGTATAACAGTAAACAACAGAATATAACAGTTGATTGGTTTGATCGAAAGCCGAAAAAATTCTGATTCCAAATAAAAATTCAACCATACAAATCATTTTCGCTTAAACCTTGTAATTGTTCAGTGCAAGCTTGAAATGCTTGGTTTTCTCGCTAGAAGGATTCCCGTAGAGATGATAAAGGATGCTTCTTGTATTCCATATTTTCTCGAATTGACTTTCTGCCCGGACATCATTTTTATCTTATAGTATAAGATAAAAGCCAGAAGGTGTTGTGACCATTGGATTATAAGGCATTAGCGACAGAACTATTCGAGTATGTTGTCAAAACGAACAAGCCGCAATTAGAAGAGAGGGGGCACTACTCACGTGGTGAAATGGGGATACTCATCTGTCTGAATTTCAATGAGGACGGGGTTACCTCGGGCCGCTTGAGCGAGTACTTGTCCGTCAGTACGGGACGGGTAGCAACGGCGCTGAAGAGCCTGGAGAAGAAAGGTCTGGTTGTACGCCGTACTGATGTGACCGACAAACGTAAGGTGATTGTATGTATTACAGATTCAGGCAAGCAATTTATGATTGACAAGTATAATGAAGGAATCGCATGGACCGAGAGCATTCTTCGCAAGCTGGACGAACAAGATGCGAAAGAATTTATCAGACTCATTAAGCTTATTGTCTCTAAAAGCTGAATTCCTATGCAG
>NZ_ASSB01000218.1:0-17000 GCF_000520755.1 Paenibacillus sp. 1-18 | reverse complement strand
TTGAGTTACTTATTTTGGTTATTCAACAGGCGTGCTTTGATGTTGATCTTCCTCCCGGATTGTATGAGGTATCGGTTACGTTAGGGAATACTTCGCGTTCGAGTATAGCCGCTGAGGGTGTGTATCAGGTTATTAATATGACAGGAAACGGAGCCAAGGATCGCTTTCAAATTCCGGTGACAGACGGACAGCTCAACCTGCTGGTTACAGAAGGCAAAGAGGGTGCAGCTTTTACACTCAGTGCATTGGAAGTCAGGCAATTGTCTAGCAGCCCGGTCACCAATCGAACGATTTATATCGGCGGGGATTCTACCGTATGTAGCTACTATCCGCTAGATAGCAGCGTGCAGGCCGGGTGGGGGCAACTGCTGCCAGCGTTTGTGAACACGAAAACTTTTCAAATTCGCAACATGGCGTCAGGCGGCCAAATTGCTAGAGGCTTCCATCAGGATGGCCAGTTGGAGGCCATTGTGAGATATATTAAGCCGGGGGATTATTTTATTCTGCAGTTAGGCATTAATGATACCAATCCAAAGCATAATGAAAGCGAAGCGGAGTTTAAGGACTGGATGCGGGATATGATCCGTCAGGTTAAGGCCAAGGGGGCGACTGTAGTGCTATCGACACCGCAAGGCCGAGCCACTGATTTTAATGCGAATAATGTACACAACGCTGAAAACAGATGGTATAGAAGTGCTATTTTAGCGTTGGCTCAAGAGGAACAAACCCCTTTGGTCGATCTGAACGTTCTGAGCTCAGCTTTTTCACTTCTATTGGCAAAGAGGCTACACTCGCCCTCTATATGAATGGTGACACGCTTCATCCGAACTTTGCGGGTGCAAGGGAGCTGGCACGATTGGTAGCGCAGGATTTAAAAAGACAGGGTCTGAACGGATTCTGAGCTTACATTACAGCGATTGGAACAACGGTCCGTTTGCGAAAGCGTCCACACGAGCGTCAACGTACATCCTACTCGAAAAACAAGGAGGGTGATATAATCATAGGAAAGCAATAGTAATGCAGGAGGAATAGAACATGCAGCCTTTCACTGCCCGTGTGCTTCAAATTATATTGCTGATCCCTGAGGGAAAAGTAATGACTTATGGGCAAATTGCGGCAGAAGCCGGCAGTCCGAGAGGAGCCAGGCAGGTAGTCCGCATTTTGCATTCACTAAGCCAAAAACATCGGCTTCCCTGGCATAGAGTAGTCAACCGTTTGGGGGAGATTGCTTTGCAGGAGGACGGGGCCGCCTCGCTGCAGCGTCTGTATTTGGAGGAAGAAGGCATACATTTTAATGCAAACGGACGTATCCCGCTCGATCAATATTTATATGATCCGCAGGCGGAGATGAAAGAATAGGCGAGGTAAAGCAAAGATGGGATTATCACCAAAAGAGCCGGGACAAATCGTAGTTTGATTTGTCCTGGCTCTTTTTAATCTAGCACATCCTGCGGCGATGGGCATGCCCGTTCATTTATAGCTAAATTCGCCTGTCGGCTTATCCAATCAGGTGCTGCTGATTCCGCTGGGCAAGATGAAAAGAAATACTGTTCATCAGCGGTATATCGTTATTTTTCCGCGCTTCCCGGATCAATTGCATCTTTTGCTGTTCCGATTCACGTAAAAAACGGGTCATCCACAAATCAGACGGTTCGTTGGTAGTTGTCATGCGAGATTCTTTTATCATCTATTAACCCTCCTAGTGAGCGGCTGTTATTCTTTCTCTAGTATATGTCCCAAACCTTAATAGATGCTGTTGTTTTCCTTAAAATTAGCTGAAAATCAGGTAAAGTTCAGGTAAAAACAGTCTAATTCTGATATTTTCATGTGCACGGCGGGGCTTAGGTACGACTGGCGTGAAAGCAAAGGTTACAAAAATGTATTGTTTTTACACCTTGTACCTACATAAACCGGAAAGTACAATAGATTTCGATAGAGAGTGGAAATTTCTGTCGAAATCTATTGAAATGATGCGAATAACGCACAGAAAGGGGAGAAATTCATCTATGAAGCAAAAAGCGGCTGCCACGCTGCTTGTATTGTCCTTATCAGCAGGTCTGGTCTCGACTGTCCAAGCCGACAGTGCGCCCGGAAATACATCAGCAAGTACGTCAGGTGCTTCATCTTCTGAGGTGACATCCAAGACAACATCCGCAACGGGCCAGGCTTTGCCAACATTGACACTTAAGCAGGCAGTGGAATGGGCACAGACCAACAGCTACAACACGCGTACCACCGAGCGGGATGTGGAGCGTCGCAGAATCGAGTTTAAGAATGCGGAAAAGAGTCTGGGAAATTCATTCGTCGATTTTATAGACGATGAATTTGTTGATAATGACGTTTCCTGGAGAAATTATAATTCGTCGACGTTATCTTATCTAGCTAGTAAAAAACAAGCCCAGTACGCCAAAGATCAGATTTATTTTAACGTGATGAAAAGCTACCAGAGCGTGTTTGTAGCAGAGAATCAGGTGAAAAATGATCTGGAAGCGCTTGAAATTGCAAAAGCGGAAGAACAGATTGCACTCGCCAAGTTTGCTCGCGGGAAGCTGTCTGAGTATGCGAAAAACGAGAGCGTGCAGGCTAGAAGTCAGGCACAGCAGACCGTAGAGCAGAGCAAGATAGCGTTGCAAAAATCACGGGATGCACTGAATTTTCTCATGGGTCAGCCTAACGGAACAGTCTATGAGTTAGTGGATCGGCCTGTGTACAAGGAACCGAAGAAACTGGATATAGAAATACATATACAACAGCTGATGGATATGAATCCGAATTTATGGAAGCTGGAAGACAACATCAAGACTTCGGAACTCAATGTAAGATATTTTGACTTTAACAGCGGCGCCAGTGCTTATGATCTGGCCAAGTTGGATATCGATACAGCTAAAGACGAGCTGGACAAGGGACAAAAGGATTTTGCCGAATCGCTCCGCAATCTTTATGCCACGGTCAAGGAAAACCAAAAAAAATACGTACAACTGGAAGAAAGTCTGCGTACGGCCAAAGAGGGACTGGAGCTGGCACGCAAAAAGTGGGCCAGAGGCTTAATTATTGAGCTGGAGCTGAAAAATAGCCAGTTGAAGGTAGACCAAATTGAACGGCAAATGGAAGAACTGGCGATTGAGTTGAATCAGAATGAGTACACGTTGAACAAGCCATGGAGCACATAGGGAGGAAACGGCGTTGGCAGAAACGGTTTTAAACGATGCTTTAATCAAGTTACGGAGAAAACGGAGAAAGAAGTGGATCTGGACTGCAATTGTTCTGTTGGTTGTAGGCGGGGGCGGAACGGCTGTTTATCTGAATCTGCCCAAGGAGCAGGCCGCCCCAATGGTTCAGGACGAGACACTTAAAGTGGAGCGCGGGGATGTGAGCGAGAAGCTGGATACGTCCGGTACAGTGCAAGCGTCCAAGGAAGTAAAGCTGAACTTCACGAGCGCAGGTGAAAATAAGCTGGCAGCAGTACACGTAAAAGCCGGGGATAAGGTGAAAAAAGGACAGGTGTTAGCGCTTCTGGACAGCTCTGAAATTAAAATGCAGATCCAGAGTGCGTCTGATAGCTTGGAGATATCCAAATCCAAGTTGGCTGAATTGGAGAAAGGGCCAAAGGCGGAGGATATTGAAATACAGGAGACAAACGTACTTCGGGCCAAAATGGCTGTCGATACAGCCAAGGAATCATTTGAGCTGGAAGAAGCTGAAAGTCAGAAGAAAGCTTCCCAAAAGCAACTGGAGCAGGCACAGAAGGCATACGATGATCAAAAGTTTTTACATGATGCCGGGGCGGTGTCCAACAGTGAATTGGAGCAGGCAGAGCAAGCGCTAAATAAAGCACAGACAGACTATGATGGTCTGGATCTACAGTTCCGCAAAATCATGTCGCAAAAGCGTCGCGCCCTCTCAGAGGCTGAAATCGGCTACCGTTCGGCAAAGGCTGAGCTACGCAAAACTCAGGTTCCGGCTGATGCTTCCAATATTCAAGCCTCGCGGATAGAGGTTCGAAGACTGGCGACTGAGCTGGAGCAGAAAAAAAATGAACTTAACAAGCTTCAGGTCACGGCACCGTGGGACGGAGTGATCTTGAAGGTGAACGGGGATGTCGGAACCAGTCCGACGGCTCCATTTATTGTCATGAATAACTCGGATTCCAACGATCTTAAGGTGGTTGTGAAGGTTAGTCAAACCGACATTGTCAAGGTGAAAAAAGGCCTTTCGGCGGTGTTATCTACCAATGCATATCCGGGCGAATCGTTTCCGGGGAAGGTGCAGTTTGTCTCACCGGAAGCATCTACAGATGAAGGGATGACGACGTATCTGATGGAGCTGTCCGTTCATGACCCGAAAGGGAAGCTTAAAACAGGTATGATTATGAATGTGGCCGTTATTTTAGGAGTGCACAAAAATGTACTGTTCGTACCTGCAACTGCGCTGAGATCCGAAGGGGGGCAGGACGGCGTCTATCTTGCTGCGAATCCTGCAAATCCAGGGACGCGCACGTTCAAGCCCGTAGAGCTCGGATTTTACACGCCAGACCGGGTTGAATTGAAATCGGGTGTAAAGGAGGGTGACACGATTGTCATACCAGCTCCTGAAGCACCTCCAAACCCTTCCAACATGGGTGGCATGCAGGGAGGATTTTAATAGGCTATGAGATACGTTATTCAAATTGGAAATCTGAAAAAGGTGTATCAGGTCGGGGATCAGGAAATTCATGCCCTGCGTGATGTGCAGCTCGACATTGCTGACGGTGATTTTGTTGCCATCATGGGACCGTCTGGATCAGGAAAATCAACGATGATGAATGTCATCGGCTGTCTGGATTTGCCCACATCGGGGCAATTTTACTTGGACGGTTATTCGATATTGGATGCCCGTGAGGATGAACTGGCTATTATACGCAATCAGAAAATCGGATTTGTATTTCAGAAATTTCATTTACTCCCGCGCGCAACGGCTTTGGAGAACGTGGAGCTGCCTATGATCTATGCGGGTGTTCCTGCCAAGGAACGGCGTTTGCGGGCAATGGAGGCCCTCACTAGCGTGGGATTAGGCGATCGGATGAACAACAGGCCCAACGAATTGTCAGGCGGTCAGCAGCAACGGGTATCCATTGCGCGCGCGCTTGTGAACAATCCGGTTATTCTTTTGGCGGACGAACCGACAGGCGCATTGGACTCCAAAACCAGCGTTGAAATTATGGGGATTTTTCAGCGTCTGAACGATCAGGGGAAAACGATTGTACTGGTTACGCATGATCAGGAGGTGGCGGAATACGCCAAGCGTCTGATTCATTTTCGTGATGGGCGGATTGAAGAGGATGAGCCTGTTGGGAAACGAACAATGGCGGCGGAGGAAGTGAGAGCATGAAATTTCGGGAAATTATCCGGGTATCACTTAATAGCTTGCGAACCAATATGCTGCGTTCCTTGCTGACCATGTTGGGATTTATTATTGGAGTGCCTGCCGTAATTACGATTGTAGCTATCGGAAAAGGCTCTACCGCAACGATTACGTCGCAGATTAACAGTATGGGAAATAACCTGCTTATGATTTATCCTTATGCTCCGTATGATGGCTCCAGCTCTATGTCCTTTACTCAGACCAAAGGAATTTCACTTGAGGATATTGAAGCACTGGAACAGCAAAAATCGGTAGCAGAGGTAGCGCCAAGTGCCATGACCAATGCGGATATTACGTGGAGTCGCAATAAGGTCAGCGGGCAAATTGAGGGGACTTCGCTGGCATTCGTTCATGTGAGAAAGCTGTCGCTCGCTCAGGGCAGGTCGTTTACTCATTATGAAGTGGATAAACGGTTAAATGTTGTGGTGCTGGGGAGCGACGCGGCCCGAAATATTTTTGGACCGGATACATCCAAGGCAGTTGGTGAGACGATCATGATCAAGCAGCTCCCTTTTAAGGTGGTCGGGGTACTAACAAATTCCAACTCCAATATGAGCAATAGTTCGCAGCAGGTGTATATACCGATTACGACGGGGATGGAACGGCTGGGGAATATGAGCATTCAGCAGGTCAACGCTTCTGCGACAACAGAGGATAAGATTGACCAGGCGCGTAATGAAATCAGGCAGACGTTGCGTGTACGGCATGAGCTGAAGCCTTCCGAGGGGGATGATTTTCAGATTACGACCCAAACGGAGATTCTTGAAACGGTGTCAGGCGTAGATAAGGTGATGAATATGCTGCTGATCGGTGTGGCTGCGATTGCGCTTGGCGTCGGCGGTGTTGGCATTATGAACATTATGCTGGTGTCTGTCACGGAACGGACGAGAGAGATCGGGATCCGCAAGGCGATTGGTGCGCAGCGCAGCGATATCATGCTGCAGTTTCTGGCCGAGGCCGTTTTTCTCAGCCTAATGGGTGGATTGGTTGGCGTTATGGCGGGTCTTGGGGGTGCAAAACTGCTCGAAAAATTCGTCCAAATGCCGATTGTGTATTCGATGGAGCCGGTGCTGTACTCTTTTCTGTGCTGCATGGGAGTCGGTGTGTTGTTCGGAGTCTATCCGGCGCGGAAGGCGTCCAAGCTGCGTCCGATTGATGCTTTAAGATACGAATAAGGGAGCGGATACTCCACCTTACTCGCAAGAGTATGGTGAAAGTATCCGCTTTTTCGTGCGGAATAAACGTTTTAAACGATAAAAAATCATGAATAACTGCCTTATTTTTATATATGTGATGTTTTATATACTTTTAAAGGTTGATTTATAAATATATATGACGTATTATATTCAATATCAGATGACAAGAAAAAAAGGAGGGGCGTTCATCATCGATCTTACGGAAAGACAACTGGAAATTTTAAATATAGTACAAAAGCATGCCCCGATTACCGGTGATCAGATTGCGGAAATGCTTAATCTCAGCAAGGCGACCATTCGGACCGACCTTTCCAAGCTGGGCATTCTAAATTACATAGATGCGAAGCCCAAGGTTGGCTATTTTGTCGGAAAGCGGGGTACGCCGAACCGGGAGGAAAAATTCCGGCTCATGCAAATGAAGGTTGGCGATCTTCACGGGGTTCCGGTTATCGTACGAGAAACAACAACGATTCAGGAAGCTGTGGTGGCACTTTTTTTGGAAAATGTGAGCAATTTGATCGTCACCGATGAAGATGGGGATTTGGCGGGTGTAGCTTCCCGTAAGGATTTGCTCAAGGTTACGTTAGGCAATCCGAATGCGGCGACCATTCCTGTCAGTCTCGTAATGACCCGTCAGGCGAATGTCGTCACGGTTTCCCCGGAGGACACCGTTCTGGAGGCAGCCCGCAAAATTATTGCCCATCAAATCGACAGCTTACCTGTCGTCGTCCCTTCTGACTCCGACAAACCAGGGGAACACTGGAAAGTTGTGGGACGCATTACGAAAACGAATATTATTAAAATGTTGCTCGATATGGTAGCAGAAGATTAATGGGAGGAATCGAATGGTTCAGGCGAGCAGTCATTTTATAGCGATCTGTTCAGACTCGATTGGTGAGACGGCGGAAGCTGTAGTACAGGCGACCATGCGCCAATTTGAGCTACCGGACACAGAGATCAAAAGATTTATGAATGTAAGGGATGAAGACGAGTTGAGCCGGGTGATGGAGGAGGTCGCCGAGCGGAGAGGTTTTGTTGCTTATACGCTGGTTCAGCCAGAATTGAGAGAGGCGATGAAAGAGGAGGCTGTTCGGCTGAATGTACGGGCTGTGGATATTATGGGGCCGATGATGCAGGCATTTGCAGACACGTTTCATAATGATCCGAAGGAGAAACCCGGTCTGCTGCATCGGATGGACGACAACTATTTTCGCCGTGTGGAAGCCTTGGATTTTGCGGTTCAATACGATGATGGCAAAGATGTCAGCGCCATTCTCAAAGCAGATATTGTATTGCTCGGGGTATCCCGTATTTCCAAAACCCCTTTATCGATGTTTCTGGCACACAAAGGTTATAAGACAGTCAACATTCCGATTGTACCGGAGCTAACGCCACCCGCACAGTTGAAGGATGTACAGCACGGTCGGGTGTTCGGGCTGACGATCCAGCCGGAGCTGCTGCTAAAAATACGCAGTGAGCGACTAAAGGTTATGGGGCTTCCCAACAATGTGCAGTATGCCACATCGGCGCGGGTGGAGGACGAGATTGCTTATGCGCAGTCTTTGTTCAAGGAACTAAGTTGCCCGGTTATTGATGTCACGGATAAAGCGATTGAAGAAACAGCAGGTCTGATTATTAGAATGTTGCAGTAGCGTAGTAATTCTTATAGAGAAAATATGAGCTGCAGGATACCGGAGTGAATAGATAAATAGCAGTAAAAACTGCTCTAAAGAAAAGATCGGCCGTAGGATATAGGAGATTATATAAAAATAGATAAATAGACAAATAGATAAATGGCAACACGAAGCTACTTTAAAATAATGATTTACCATGGGATAACAATGATATAAGAGAGGTGGAGGGATAGTATGGAGAGTCAATTGGCATTGGAATTCGTTCGCGTAACAGAGGCGGCAGCACTGCAATCGGCGCAATGGACAGGACGTGGAGATAAGAATAGCGCAGACGAGGCAGCTACGGTAGCCATCCGCACCCATTTTAATGCGGTATCCATGGATGGTACGGTCGTCATTGGCGAAGGAGAAATGGATGAGGCTCCCATGCTGTACATCGGGGAAAGAGTAGGCAATCGCAGAGGACCGGCTATAGATATCGCTGTCGACCCGCTGGAGGGAACCGAAACAGTGGCAAATGGTTTGAACAATGCTCTCTCGGTCATTGCTGCTGCACCTCGTGGAGGTTTGCTCCACGCTCCAGATATGTACATGCAAAAAATGGCTGTTGGCCCGGGCTTGGCTGGAAAGCTGTCTCTGGATGATCCGATTCCGGCTACATTGTCAAAAGCCGCACGGATACTGGGCAAATCTTTACCCGATCTTACGGTCTCCATTCTGGACCGTACACGTCACGCTGGAATCATCAAGCTTCTGCGGGAAAGCGGCGTTCGAATCAAGCTGCTTGGTCACGGAGATGTGATGGGGGCGATTGAAACTTGCCTGGATAGTGGCGTAGATTTGCATATCGGCTCCGGCGGCGCTCCCGAGGGTGTATTGGCCGCGGCAGCACTGAAATGCATGGGCGGAGAAATACAGGGCCGTCTGCTGCCTCATGGCGAAGAAGAAATTGAGCGTTGCAAACGTATGGGGATTACGGATCCAGGGGCACTGCTATCCATGGCTGATATGGTTGGACGTCAAGGTGTGATGTTTGTGGCTACTGGCGTGACACCTGGCGAGTGGTTGCAGGGGGTTCGTTCACTCCCTGGCCACAGGGCGGAAACTCACTCGGTCGTGATGCACTCGGAAACAAAAACGATTCGCTTCGTGCGTAGTATTCACCATACTACTGATGCGTCCGGTACGCTCGCTGCGGCTGCATCCTCTTAAGTCTTCACAGCTAAATGCAAGACAAACTCATCATAGGCTTAAAAAACAGCAAGTCTCACACTACTTGGAGACTTGCTGTTTGGCGTTTCCGGTTTGTTTACCGATTGCAGAAAGTTTATAACAAAAGTTATAAATTTCCTGAAAATTGATACTTTTGAAGGAAGATAAAAACGTTTCTATTAAAGTTTGAAAAGAAAATTCATAGTTTTAGAAGAGAAAAATTCAATTTTAGATGAAATTTTTAGACGGAGAGCCAAAAAAAATTCATCCCAAAATGGTTCTATAGAACTATAAAATAGCATGATTTATTAAAAAATTAAAGAGTTATTAATTTGGATTGATGTGAGCTTGATGGAATTAATTCCCATAAAATAGGGTGTTAAAGGCTGTTGCGGAAAAAGGCGGAATTTGTCGGATGATATCAGGATGAATTTGTTACATTTATGTTAATGGCATGTAAAGGTAAAATTGTTGTAGCACAAGGCTTTGGAGCTTTATTGCAAATCATAATAATTTTGATTTTACAAAATCCATGAAAATCTGAAAGCTCGCTTTGAATCAAATTAACAGATCATGATTAGCAGGCAAATCATCCAAAAAGTGAAATTGTTATTTTTAAAGACTGAAAATAAATAGAATAATCTGGATTATATTTTATTTTTATGAATTCAATCAATTTAGCCCTTTTGTCCCATGCCAAGCGGTTTTAAAGTTTGTATATTTAAAAACAGCTAGAAAGTGTTGGAAGAAAAAATTAGCGATATAAGGATTTACTGTAAAATCCTGAACTGCATAGAGGATGGAGGAATTCATATGACAACTCGGTCACAATCTTGGTTTGCGAAAACCGTGGTCCATCCGGCTGAGAAGCTCCAACTATTTTGCTTCCCTTATGCCGGTGGTGGCGCTTCCATATTTGGTCCATGGAAGTCTAGACTTGCGCCCGACATTACGGTTTTACCAGTACAGCTCCCGGGACGTGAAAGCCGTTCAACAGAAGCCCCAATGGACACCATTCAGGACATTGTACACTCGTTGCTTCCTGCTATGGCTTCCTACGTACATAAGTCTTTTGCTTTTTTCGGACACAGTATGGGAGCACTGATTGCATTTGAAACAGCACGGCAGTTGTACAGCAAAACCGGAAGATTGCCTATCCACATCATCGCGTCCGGTAAATCCGCACCACATCTTCCGTATTCCAAAAAACAACTTCATGATTTAGCAGATGAGCCTTTCACCGAAGAGCTTCGTTTAATGCAGGGAACACCTGAAGAAGTCTTGCAAAATGCAGAGTTAATGCAAATTATTATGCCTCGCCTGCGTGCGGACTTTAAAGCATGTGAAACGTATGCTTATCAGCCTGGGAATCCGTTGGCTTGCCCGATGACCATCTTTGGCGGCATGAAGGATTACGAGGTGACCACCGATTCACTGCATGCCTGGCAGCAGCACACCACACTGCCCATAGATGTGCAAATATTCGAGGGCAATCACTTTTTCATTCATGAACAAGAGCAGGAAGTTATCAGCGCAGTCGTGAATATTTTGTCCGCACCCTCAGCCCTGAACCATGCTGCCGCAACTCATGCATCATACAGCACCAATACCCTACAACCACGATTCAGGCAGAGTTAAATGACCCACACATCACGATACACTACGTTATTAACATCTCGGCAACCATTCAATAATTAACCTACCACCAAGATGCAACTCCCAGCATAATTCAAGAACGATTTTATTCCATGCAAGCATTCATACATCCAGAGCCAGAGTTTATCTCACCATGTCCATTGCAACTTAAAAAAGTTCGCACTGCGAAAGTGTGAGCAACGAAAAAGAGGGATGTCCTTGTTTCGATCAAATTCTGCTTTTCGGAGACTCGCATGTTATGTAAGACCGTACAATCTATGGGTTTTCATAACAGTGCTCGCCTCCTTATGTTTGGCAGCCATTGACATTATTTTGGGTAAGGCCATCGAGCAAATGGCAGAGGGAACCTTTTCGTCCACCGAAAACATGATCTATCTGGTTGTTGGTATGACCCTCATTGGAATGCCCTGTAAGTTTGTGATGAGGTACGCTTCAGCGCGATTTAGCGTTAGCGCTCTACGTGACCTGAGAGGCGACCTCGTACATAAGTTTTGCGATTTACCGGTTTCCCGTGTAGAGAGGAAATTTACCGGAGATTTGGTATCCCGTCTTACGAACAATACAGCGCTGTTACAGAATTTTTTTATCGAGCAGTTTGCCAATCTGTTTTATTTACCACTTGTGTTTACGGCATCCTTAACGTTGCTTTTAATGACAAGCTGGAAGCTGGTTTTGGCCAGTCTTGCGCTTATGCCTGTAGGAATGATCATCACATCACTGATGAGCAGACCGATTGAAAAATATTCCGAGCAGCTTCAGGAGAAAATGGCCCATTTGAACGCGGTCGGACAGGATGCGATCGGAGGAATTCCTATCGTCAAGGCATTCAATATGCAGGCCGTGCTGTTGAAGAAGTATATGGTGATTATGGAGGAGGTCGTCAGACGCGGCCTGGGGCTGGAAAAGCGCTATGCGTCCATTACTCCGGTAGGTGTGATGATGCTGGCAACACCGATTATTTTGGTCATTGTGTACGGAGGATATCTGATTCAACAAGGAGAGCTGAATGCTGGAGGCATCGTCCTATTTTTATATCTGATTTCGTTCATATTGCAGCCTGTCTCCATGCTGCCGACGATCATCTCGCAGATGAAGGAAGCGGGGGGAGCGGCAAAGCATTTGTTTGAGGTACTGGATTGGCCGGATGAACGTCAAGGCGGTGAAATCACCTCAGTAGGTAAAGCTGGAGGGGATGAGGGCCTCCGTTCGGGAGTCGATGCAGATAGGGAAGCCAACCAAGCTAATCAAGCAAGTAAAAGCGACGATGACGCTGCTGTAGTCAGGTTTGAGCATTTGACCTTTGGCTACAACGAGGGGAACACGGTGCTCAAGGATATCAGCTTCCAGGTAGGACAAGGAGAAACGGTAGCGATTGTCGGTGCCAGCGGTGGCGGCAAAAGCACGATATTCAAACTGCTTTGCGGATTTAATGAACCGGGAGAGCATGCTGGAACTGTTCAATTATTTGGAAAAAATTTGACGGATTGGAATTTAACAAGCCTGCGCAGCCATATCTCGATGGTGTCTCAGGAGCCATCGCTTTTTCCGGCCACCATTGCAGAAAATATCGGATATGGACGTCTGAAGGCGACTCGGGAAGAAATTGTCGAGGCGGCGAAAGCGGCACATGCGCATGATTTTATTGTTCAGCTTCCCGAGGGCTATGAAACTCTTTTGAGCGAGCGGGGAGGCGGATTGTCCGGCGGGCAAAAGCAGCGTATTTCCATAGCAAGAGCATTGCTAAAAAATGCTCCGCTGCTTCTACTGGATGAGCCCACTTCAGCGCTCGATAGCCAGTCGGAGGCTCAGGTGCAGATTGCGATGAATGCGGTAATGCATAACCGGACGGTACTGGTCATTGCTCATCGACTGTCAACCGTGCGTCAGGCGAACCGGATTATCGTACTGGATCAGGGGAGCATTGTGGAATCGGGGACGCATGAGGAATTACTGGGCCGTGACGGCGAGTACCGAAAGCTGTATTTGCAAAATTTTGAAGAAGAACAGTATACGGTGGAAAACGGCCATTCGATGCCGGAGGAAAGGAGCGAGAAGCGTGACCTTCAAGCAGGGGTTTTATGAGTTTAAGCAGCTGATGTCCCTGATGAAGCCGCACCGGAAATGGTATTTTACCGGGCTGATTGGCAATAGCCTGACCAATGCGAGCATCACGATTTTACTTTCCTTTGTGGTGCATTATTTGCTGAATTTTGCGGTTGACGGGCAGGTGCAGGGACTTTACCAGGCGATTTATTTGGTCAGCGGTACATTTTTGGCATTAAGTCTTATTTCTCCGCTGTGCAGCTACATGTATAAGCGGTGTGTGAAGCTGGCGATTGCCAATGTACGGGTGAGGCTATTCGGGCATATCGTTAAGCTATCGTATGAAAAGGCCGAAAAACGCCATTCGGGTGATCTTGTATCCCGCATGACCAACGATGTACAGACGTTGGAGCAGGCTTACACAGTTCATATTCGCTCGATTATACTGGAGGTTTCGCTTTTCTTTGGCTCGTTAGTCATTATGATGGTGCTGGATTGGCGATTTGGGGTTATGGCCGTTTTACTTGGGCTGGCCTCGGCTTGGGTAAATGTTTATTTCGCGAAGAAGATGCGACAGACGAGTGATGAGTTACAGGGACGGATGAGCAGGTTCACAGAACGGTTGAGCGATTTGCTTTCTGGCTTGCAGACGGTGAAGCTGTTCGGATTGCGGACAAAGGTAGGCGGACTTTGTAACGATGCAAGTGAGGACATAAACCACATCAGCATCCGGCAGGGACGTCATATGGGCTTGCAGGATATGTGTAATTTCCTGATTGAATTCATTACGCTGGGCGGTGTGCTTGTCGCCGGACTGATTCTGGTTTCACAGAAGCAAATGGAGCTGGGAGTCCTCGGACAGATCGTGCAGCTGCAAAGCGGCATCTCCACAGTGTTTTTACAACTGGGGGCTGCTGTATCATTGCTGCAAAACTCCTTGGCGGGCTTGGCTCGTATCCGCGAAATTCTGGATGAGTCGCAGGAAAAGGAGTATTTTCCTGCGGCGAAGCCTAATGAATCGCGGTCTGCGCTTATCGCCCCGGAGTCGGTAGCTTTATCAGCCAGTGAACCTCAGGGGGTTCATAATGATGTCGAGACCGTGAGCCGAGGCCACGCCATTGAACAAGTTCCGGCTGCACTGGAGCTGCACGACATCACCTTCGGCTATCAGCCAGACCGTCCCACACTGCGCAGACTGAACTTGGTCGTGCGGGAAGGGCACGTAACCGCGCTTGTCGGCCCAAGTGGCGGTGGCAAAAGCACAGTCATGAAGCTGTTGCTGGGCTTTTACCCACCGGATGAGGGTGTGCTGCGGGTCCGTGGTCGTTCGGCAGGCGAACTTCGATTGGACGAGGTCAGGCATTTGATGGCCTATGTCCCACAGGAGGCTACGCTGTTCCACGGTACAGTAGCGGATAATATCCGCTTCGGCTCACCGGATGCCACGGACGAGGAAGTGGAGGCTGCGGCCAAAACGGCCTATGCCAGCGGCTTCATAGCCGAGCTGCCGGAAGGCTACGACACCATAGTCGGTGAACGCGGAGCCAACCTGTCCGGTGGTCAAAGGCAACGGCTCGCGATTGCCCGCGCTTTGCTCAAAAACGCACCGATTTTGCTGCTGGATGAAGCAACCTCGGCGCTGGATGCAGAATCGGAATACGAAGTCCAGCAGGGCTTAAATGAGCTGATGAAGGATCGTACAACATTAGTGATTGCCCATCGACTGTCTACGATTGAGCGGGCAGATACGATCTGTGTCCTTGCCGAGGGCGAGCTGAAAGAACAGGGTACTCATGACCAGCTCCTTGCCGAGGGCGGTCATTATGCGGAGCTGTATAAGCTTCAGTTTCGAAAGCATCCCGAGGAGCAAACCGCATAAATATGCGTAGTTTCTTTTTACCAATATCTATTTTGCGAGGAGAGAGAACGTATGACACAGCACGATGTTCAATTGTTTGCATTAAGCCAGCCACAGCAACGTATTTGGTATACAGAGCTTCTTTATCCTAATCGCAACACGTCCACGATTATTGCAACTGTTAAAATCAAGGGAACTGTTCGTATAGATGCATTGCAGCAGGCGATGAACCAGGTAATTGCGCAAAATGATTCTTTCCGTATTAAAATCACGGCCCAGGATGGTATTCCATATCAATATGTAGAGCCTTTTGCCGCTCAAAGCATAGAAACGATCCAAGTTACTCCAGAGGAAGCGAACCAATGGTTAAGCCTCCATAATCCACAGCCGTTTTCGTTGCTGGATTCACAGCTGTACCGGTTTGTTATTTTGCAGCTGGGGGCAGAGGAAACCTGGTTTAATTTTAAAATGCATCATATTATTTCAGATGGTGTATCCATGAATCAGGCCATTAATGAAATTACCGGACATTACATGGATATTGTACATGGTACAGGTCAAGATACGCCGACCAAAGCGAATCCATATCTGGATTTTATTCAGGTGGAGCAAAGCTACGAGCAATCTGACCGCTATGAAAAGGACAAGACATACTGGACGGAGAAGTTCGCCGATTTGCCGGAGACCACAGGTTTAAAATCATACAATCCGCTCACGCTAAGCACGGCTGCACGCCGCGAGAGCTTTATACTGGAGCATGAATTATATCGTGGTGTTACGGCTTTTTGCGAGGAGCATAAAATCAGTATTTTTACGTTCTTCCTGGCCGCCCTGTATATTTATTTGCATAAAGTGACGGGGGAACAGGATTTAACCGTTGGTACACTGTACGCTAACCGTACGTCGAAGAAGGAAAAGGATACGATTGGCATGTTCGTCAGCACCGTGGCTACACGCCTGCTGGTTGAGCCGGAATCCGAGCTTCTGACCTTCCTGCAAGGTGTGGGCAAGGAGCAGTCGTCCATTTTGCGTCATCAGCGTTATCCATACAACAAAATTATTCAGGATTTGCGTGAACAGCAAAACAGTCTGGATATTCAGCGCCTGTTTGGCGTTTCCATTCAGTACCGTACGCTGAGCTTCTCCCGCTTTGACGAAGCCATTCAGCAGGTGAATAATGATTTCTGCGGAGATACAGTGAACGACTTCGATATTCATATGGTAGAAATGCTGGATGACGATAGACTTGTCCTGTACCTGGATTATCGGACCGAGCTGTTCAGTCAGCAGGAAATTGCCCGAATCATCCGACAATTCTTGAGTGTGGCGGAGCATATGGTGAACGGTCCACAGAAGCGGATACAGGAGTTGTCACTGATTAGTGACGAAGAGCGAGCACAAATTGTGGATGTATTCAATGCTACAGCAGTGCCATATCCACACGATGCAGGGATTCATGAGCTATTCGAGCAGCAGGCAGAGCGTACGCCGGATCAGACTGCGGTTGTGTTTGGAAACAGTCGTCTAACCTATGGGCAGCTGAATGAACAGGCCACCCGGCTGGCTCACACGCTGCGTGGCTACGGTGTTACTGTTGAACGAACGGTAGGTATCGTCGCTGAGCGTTCCACAGTTATGATCGTCGGCATGCTGGCAATCCTCAAAGCGGGCGGTGCGTATGTACCGATCGACCCGGATTATCCGGCAGAGCGTGTACGCTACCTGCTGGAGGATTCAGGCGCGAAGCTACTACTGGTACAGCGTGCGGAGCAGCAGCCGGATGAATACAGCGGGATTGTGCTGGATCTGAGCGATGCTACTGTATACGGGGCAGAGGATGATCAAGGGCTAGATACCGTACAATCGGATCAAAACGAGCCTCATCGTGCGAATTATACCCATTATGCAGATCCGAAAAACGAGATTTTACAAGCGGGCAAATTCGGGGATCGACTCGCCTATTTGATGTACACTTCGGGAACTACTGGACAGCCCAAAGGG
>NZ_ASSB01000217.1:0-736 GCF_000520755.1 Paenibacillus sp. 1-18 | reverse complement strand
TGCCGCCAGTTTTTCCGAGGTGATGCTTTCCGCTTGGAGCGCACGACCGGACACACTGTCCGGGGCAAGATGTTTTGTAAGCACCGAGGAAGCCTGTAGATGGGCCGAGGTAATTGCTTCGGCAGCCAAATGGGCCGAATCTACAGCCGCCACAGTCAGGTGACGGCTTTGTATGGCTTCATCTGCAATATGCCCGGATTGCACCGATTGGGCAGACAGCTTGGTAGAGGTTACACTTTCCTCCGCCAGTTTATCAGACGTAACAGATTCATCTTGCAATGCATGGGTCGATATCGTCTCTGATGCGATATGCACGCCCTGGATGGTTCCGAGGCGCAGATGGTGCGGCTGGATGGCCTCCGATGCAATATGCACGGCCTTCACAGCCCCTTCTGCCAGCGCTCTGTCCTGTACCGCTCCTGCTGCCAAATGGCGGGTGTGTACGGCATGCTCTGTCAAATGTGAAGGGCCGACGCTGCCTTCCGCGAGATTCGTCGCTTGTACCGAGTGTGCCGCCAGCTTTTCCGAGGTGATGCTTTCCGCCTGGAGCGCACGACCGGACACACTATCCTGGGCCAGATGTCTCGTAAGCACTGAGGAAGCCTGTAAATGAACCGAGGTCACTGCTCCGGCAGCCAAATGTGCCGAATCCACAGCCGCCACAGCCAGGTGGTTGCTTTGTACAGCTTCGTCCGCAATATGCCCGGATTGCACCGAATGGGTAGACAGCTTGGTG
>NZ_ASSB01000216.1:0-988 GCF_000520755.1 Paenibacillus sp. 1-18 | reverse complement strand
AGCAGGTGTCGCACTTCATATTACAATCCGTCATTTAAAAAATAATAAAAACCCATAAATATTCAACAAAATGATCCTAGTTTGAGAAACATTCATTCCCACAAGTGGCAACACATGTGCCTTCGGTTTTACCATCACCACAACCAGTAGAACAATTGTAAATACTAAGAACCTGAGGCTCAACAGAACCTTGAGACTTGTATACTTGAACGTCCAGATCAAATAAGTTTTCAGCCATTGCATTCCCCTCCTTTCGATTAGATATACCATCACTTCTCCATTAGAGGAGAAGGATTTATATGGACAATACCCCAACCAGATCGTCACCTATTCGAAATATTGCCATATATCATGTAGCAATCTGTATGTATGATCTTTGTTGACAATAAGTTTTTCACCTAACAATGGTTTATACCTTGCTTACATAATAAAAAATATCACAAATCGAAAAATGTAAATCTATTGCTTTAAATGTATAACAAAATAATAATTATTCATTTTAATGTATTAATTTTAATATATGGTTATTTTATTTCCACTCTCATTCCTTTTTCAACATACAAAAAATAGCCCTTCAGTAATGTCTACCTCAGGGCTACCCTTTATATGAAAGATACGTTGCCAATCCAGCAATCGGTCTGTCGCCTACTCCAGCTCGACCCACTCGCCGAGCAATGTGTCCAGCTCCGCTTGCAGCCCTTCACGCGCGTCCCACAGCTCCGCCATGCGCGCTGTGTCACTGCTTGTGCCGAGCAGCTCCAGCTCGGCATCCGTCGCCGCCAATTCCGCTTCCTTAGCGGCAATAGCCCGTTCCAGCCGCTCGCTGGATGCAACAGGCGAGCGGGACGGCTTCGCGGCCTTCGCTCCGCGCGCGCCCGATTCCGCTCCAGCGTCGGACGACCACCAGCGACCCGCCGCCCCGGAGCGTGTACCGCTCGCATCGGCTCCGGTAGTCGCTCCTGTACGCGGATCCGCTCCCGCGCTATTA
>NZ_ASSB01000215.1:0-10809 GCF_000520755.1 Paenibacillus sp. 1-18 | reverse complement strand
ACAGGAACTGTCGCACTTGACTTGACAATCCGTCATGTAATAAAGAGCAGATATTAACCCGTGAGCAGATATTTGACCGGGTATGGGGATTTGATTCAGGATCAGCTACGACGGCAGTCGACGTATATATGCATCTATTGCGTAAAAAGCTCGCAGCCCGTAACGCCGATAATCTCCTCCGAACCGTACGTGGAATCGGTTATATGTTAATGGGGGAGCCTTATGTTCACTAACATTCGCAGACGGCTGGTTATCCTGAATACTGTCGTTTTTCTTCTCGTTTTTTCCATATTGGGCACTTGGCTGTACATTCATATGCAATACCAGCTATATCACGATACGGATGAAGTAATGGTACAGGCCCAAAAGCGTTTTCAATTCTCTCGCAATCCGGCAGAACTGCTCCAATCCAATGATTTGGACCCCGAACATGATGAGAAAATAATATACCTGTTCTGGTCTGCTCAAAACGTGTTCCTCGGGCAAATGCCCCGGCAGTCATTTCCCTTGGAGGTAGCTAGTCTGTTCAAGGATCAGTCTAGTGCACAGACCATTCAGACGGTGAGCATCGGTGATCGTAGTTATCGGGCTCTTCAATTTATGTACACACCCAAGCATTCCAACACGCCGATCATAGTTTGCCTCATCAAGAGTCTGCAAGATGTGCAGCGCACGCTCCACTCCTTGATGTGGGATATCACTGCAGGAATTGTCATCGGAGGGATTATTTTCGTTTTTGCGGGTATATTTCTGGCCGGACGCGCGCTTGTGCCTATACGAAACTCCTGGGAAAAACAGCAGCGCTTTGTTGCAGATGCGTCACATGAGATGCGAACACCAACGGCAATCATCCATGCCCAAACAGAGATGCTCCTGAGGCACCCCACACATTCCATAGAAGAGGAAAGTCCTCATATCGCTGTGATTTTAAAAGAAAGCAAGTGGATGGGCAGGCTGTTGGAGGATCTGCTGACATTAGCCCGATCTGATTCCAATCAGTTGCAAATTGCCCCCTCGTCCATCGAGCTGGATTCATTATTACGGGAGTTGGCAGAGCAATTCAGGCTATTGGCAGATACCAAAGGGATCAATATCCAGACGGATTTACAGGAGCCCCTACTCCTGTGGGGAGATGGCGGGAGAGTACGCCAGCTTCTTACTATCTTGCTGGATAATGCCTTGAAGTATACCCTACCCAACGGACAGATCAAGGTGGCTGGACGCTATCAAAACCATTCCGTATATATTAGTGTGTCAGATAGTGGCTGTGGAATCCCGGAAGCTGAACTGCCCCATGTCTTTGACCGATTTTATCGTGGTGACAAGGCCAGATCCCGCACCGAGGGGGGAGCAGGACTTGGACTATCCATCGCTCAGTGGATTGTAGAGGTACATGGCGGAAGCATCCGAGTCCATTCGGAAATAAATAAAGGAACTCAGGTGGAGCTTTTTTCCCCCGAAAGAAACAGCAAGCGGACTAAAAAGAGACAGGACGGAACATTAAAAAACGGCAATGGCACAAACGTCTAGGACGTGAATGTCATTGCCGTTGCTTTTTTTTGCAAAGATTACAGCTTTACCCGTTGGAGGCGCAGTGCATTCAACACAACCGAAACAGAGCTGAATGCCATAGCTGCTCCCGCCAGCCACGGGGCGAGGAAGCCTAAGGCAGCAATCGGAATGCCGATTACGTTGTAACCGAGCGCCCAAAACAGATTCTGCCGTATGTTAGTCATGGTCCGGCGGCTCATTTCGATTGCGTCGGGAATGCTGTTCAGGTTGCCGCGCATGAGCGTGATGTCGGCAGCCTCCATCGCCACATCCGTACCCGTGCCCATCGCCATCCCAATATTAGCCGTAGCCAGCGCAGGCGCATCGTTAATACCATCGCCCACCATCGCTACGACCAAGCCTTGTTCCTGAAGTCGTTTCACTTCTTCAGCCTTGCCCTCAGGCAGCACCTCCGCCAGTACCTGCTCAATTCCGGCCTCGGCAGCAACCGCCCGCGCGGTCCGTTTATTGTCGCCCGTAATCATGATGACTTCAATGTTCATCGCCCGCAGACGGGCAACGGCCTCACGTGACGTTTCTTTGATCGTATCCGCCACGGCGACCAATCCCGCATAGGAACCCTCCACAGCGACAAGCATTGCTGTTTTCCCTGCGTTCTCCAGCTCATTCATATGCTGCTCGGCGGAGTCAGCTATCACAATGCCTTCCCTGCTCATCAATCGGCGTGTACCTGCAAGTATCTGCTTGCCTTCCACATGAGCCTTTACACCATAACCCGGAATATTTTCAAAATCTGTTGGCTCTGCCAGTTCAATGCCGCGATCCGCAATCCCCCTTACAATGGCTTCCGCCAGTGGATGCTCCGAGCTTTTTTCCGCCGCACCCAGCCATCGCAGCAGATCCGTTTCAGCCAAGCTATTCTCTTCTACAATCACATCCGTCAGCACCGGCTTGCCATTCGTAACTGTACCTGTCTTATCCAATATCACCGCGTTGATCGAGCGAGTCATTTCCAGATGCTCGCCGCCCTTGAACAGAATTCCATATTCTGCGGCACGTCCCGATCCTGCCATAATGGACGTTGGCGTAGCCAATCCAAGCGCACAAGGACAAGCAATGACGAGAACTGCAATCATCTTCTCCAGTGAACCAGCAAAATCAGACGGTGTCACAAGGAAAAACCAGACGAGGAACGTCATGACGGCAACAGCCACTACAATGGGTACAAAAATACCCGAGATTTGATCCGCGATCCGCTGAATAGGAGCCTTGGAGTTTTGCGCATCTTCCACGACCTTAATAATACGGGCCAACGCTGTATCACCGCCTACACGCTCGGCCTGGATACGAAGTACTCCGTTTTTATTAAGCGTGGCTCCGGTGACTGGGGAACCCGCCTCTTTTTCAACCGGAAGACTCTCACCGCTTAGCATGGATTCATCCACTGCCGAACGTCCATCCACGACCACACCATCGACGGGAATTTTCTCGCCGGGACGTACAATAAAGATATCCTTTACACGCACCTGCTCAATCGGTACATCAAGCTCTTGTCCGTCACGCACCACACGTGCCGTCGTCGCCTGGAGACTCATCAGACTCTTGATCGCCTCGGACGAACGCCCTTTGGCTACCGCCTCAAACCATTTACCGACCAAAATAAGCGTAATCAGCACCGCACTTGTCTCATAGTACAGTTCAGGCCTTTTCATGACAGGCATCCCTGCTATACCTCCCATGCTGTCCATCACGGTAGACGGTCGCAGTGTAAGGTATAAGCTGTAAAAATAAGCCGCAGACGTACCCAGTGCAACCAATACATCCATATTTGAGCTTCCATTGCGAAGCGCTTTATATGCGCCCACATAGAACTGCCATCCAATAATGAACTGGATTGGCGTTGTCAGGACTAGCTGGAACCACGGGTTTAAAAACAATTCCGGTACATAAATCCATGAAGTAAAGGAAAAATGAGCTACCATCGCCCATAATAACGGAAGCGACAGTACCGCCGACACAATCCACTTCCATTTTTTACGCTGGATATCCTTGCTGCGCACATCTGCTATATGATCATCAGCGCTCTGCGGGATCGCTCCGTAGCCCAGCTGCTCAATCTTGCTTACCAGATCCCCGACTGTAATACTCCCTGCTGCGTATTCGACATGAGCCGTTTCCATTGCCAAATTCACCGTAGCACCTGTCACACCCGGCATTCGATTCAGACCCTTCTCAATCCGGGTTGCGCATGCCGCGCATGTCATGCCTGTCACATTCAGATTGGCTTCTTCGCTTACAGTTCCAAAACCCAGAGAAGCAATTTTATCGCGAAAATCAGGGATATCCACCTGCTTCGGATCATACGATATTGACGCCTGCTCCAGAGCCAAATTCACGTTGGCCTGGGCCACACCGTCAATTCGTTTCAGTCCCTTTTCAATACGGCTTGCGCAGGCGGCACAGGACATCCCTGTAATATGAAGCGTTGTCTGCTTGTCACCGTCGGTCGCACGGTTTTCCATGGTAGCTCTCCTCCTGCATACCCCACAGGGGTATATTATATTCCAAAAGAAAAAGCTCCTGCTACGGAAGCTTCTTCTTTAAAACAAATCTCTTCACGCATGAAGCACCTTAAACTTAAACAACATCATAGCCTTGGTCTTCAATCGCAGTTTTCAAGGCCTCCACGTTCAGCTTGGACTCATCATACTCCACAGCCACTTGCTTCGCTTCTAGATTGACCTTACCGGAAGCGCCAACCTTCTCCAAAGCTCCTTCTACTGCCTTCACGCAATGATTACAGCTCATGCCTTCTACGTTCAATGTAACTTGTGCCATTATCTTTTCCTCCTCCGGGGTACCTCATGTACCCGATTATGTGTATGGGTATTGCTTTTAACGGATTAGCTTCTTGACCGTAACCAGCAGCTCGTCGATCACTTCCCGCTCTCCTGCCTGCATACGCTCAATGACACAGCTTTTCATATGCCCTTCCAGCAGCAGCTTGCCGACACCATTCAGAGCGGACTGAACAGCCGCAATCTGGTTCAGCACATCATCACAGTAGGTATCCTTCTCGATCAAGCCCTTAATTCCGCGCACCTGACCTTCAATACGGTTCAACCGGGATGTAAGGCTGTTCTTAAATTCTGCCGAATGGTGACTTTTTCTAACTGTCTTTTCTCCATCTGTTCCGCAATGATTCTCATGAACTTCATGGTGGGAAACAGGTTGCTTCTCAGCCATACATCAGCCTCCTGTGTTGTGTATATGCCTGTGTAGTTCATATCAATAGTGCATTTGTTAATATGTCCCTATCATAATATACCCCCACGGGGTATGTCAAGACTCCAGAAAAATGTCACTTGCTCGCCTTATTTTATCCTTATTTATTATTACCAAGCGATTTAAGCTGATCAAAATATGGCTGGAGCAGCTCCACATGCGCTTCGTAATCTTCTCTTTCCTCTTCAGACAAACGATCAGGATATAACTCCCCATTGACACCCGTTATGCACGGCAGAAAAAACTCCCATTGACTGAAATGGTTCACGTATCAGTCGATGGGAGTTTTTCAGTTCAAGTTCATCTTCTTTCAAGCTTTTGAGCGTTCGGCCTTCGCAAGTACCAGAAAGCTTAACAACGCACCGATCTCCGCAATAGCGATAACGACCGCCATGGGTACAGGCGTTGTGCCGCTACCCAAGCCCACTAACGGTGAAGCGATGGAGCCAAGCAACAGAGGCAGCAAGCCAAGCATGGCGGACGCACTACCAGCGGAGCGCTGCTGGCTCTGCATGGCCAGTGAAGTCGTCGTTGTGCTCACAATCCCCACGCAGGAAACGATGAAAAACAGGGGAACTAAAACAGCAAACAATTGACCTCCGGTAAGAGCCACGGTAAGCAAGCTGATGCCGGCTACGACCGCAATCACCAAACCCGACAAGAGCAACTGGCGCTCGCTGAAGCGGCCCACGAGTCTGCCAGTCAGCTGGGAAAACAGCACAATTCCCAAGCCATTCACAGCGAAAATGATGCTATACGTTTGAGGGGAGACCCCGAAAATATCCTGAAGCACGAACGGCGAGCCAGCGATGTACGCAAACATTGCTCCTGTAATGAGTGCCTGTGAGAAGGCATAGCCCATAAAGCGTCGATCCGCAAACAAATGACCAAGTGTACTCAGCGTCTGTTTCAGCCCTCCGGATGAGCGGCGATTAACAGGCAGCGTTTCCGGCAAGCCCAGCACGACAGCTATCAGCATAGCCACACCGACCAGACAAAGCACCATGAACACGCCGCGCCAGGAAACAAAGTTCAGAATGACTCCTCCCAGCACAGGTGCGGCAATGGGAGCCACGCCATTCACCAGCATGAGCAATGAGAAAAAGCGCGTTAATTCTTTGCCTGAGTATAGATCACGCGCTACAGCTCTAGAGATTACGATTCCCGCTGATCCGGTGAGCCCTTGAACAAAACGAAGCGCAATAAGCAGCCCGATATTAGGCGCCAATACGCATAGCAGCGAAGCCGCAGCGTACAGAATAAGCGATATGACCAGCGGCCCTCTGCGGCCTCTGACATCACTAAGCGGACCAGCAACGAGCTGACCCACTGCCAGTCCCAGCAAACAAGCGGTTAAACTAAGCTGCGCCAGCGAAGTGGTCGTATGTAGATTGTCGGCTAATGTAGGTAATGACGGCAAGTACATATCTATGGACAAGGGCCCAAAAGCACTCAATGCGCCCAGGACAAAGGCAACCCATAAAATCCGGGATTTGGTCATATCTGCGGCAACCATTACCGTATTAGAGAACCGGTTCATAATCAGAATCATCCTTTTCACAAAAAATAAAATATGACTTCAATATATTATGATATCATCCATTTCGCCCTGCTTCGAACAATTACACGCTAATCCGCGATTTTTTTTGAAAACTGCTATATATCAGGCAGGAATTTACCAATTTCAGGTCGAATTATACTGTATCCAAAACATGCATTCAAAAAATTTATGAAATCTGGAGAATGATAAATGGTCTATGATGGAGTGCTGCTGGGTCTCATTGTAGGTCTGCTCCGAGGAGGCTGGCGGCAAGGTCTGCTCCGTTTCAGTCAGATTCGCCTCATAGCGGGCTGGATGTTCCCCTTCCTGCTGCTGGTACAGTTTATGATTTTTTATGCCCAGGAAAAGTGGGCTTGGCTAGCGTCTATTAACGGATATCTATTTATGGGCATCTACGTGGTTGGATTGATATTTCTCTGGTTGAACAGACAGCATAAGGGATTCTGGCTTATTTTCATCGGCGTACTGTTGAATTTTATCGTAATGGCAGTGAATGGCGGCAGAATGCCGGTCTCGTTGAGCGCTTCGGAGGTGCTGGGTCCCTATTATACAGACATGCTTAAATCTGGAAGCATCATCTCGAAGCATTATATGATGGATGCGAGCACGCATTTATCATTGCTTGGTGATATCATCCCTCTCTCCAAGCCCTATCCCCGCACGCAGGTGATTAGTATTGGAGATGTGGTCATGAACTTCGGGATGTTCCTGTTTATCCAAAGCGTTATGGTCGTGCACAAGAAGAAGGATAATCAGCAAGGAACCAAGCCCCACCACGCCTAATGCGTACTTATTCCAAGGAAGGGAGGGAATCCTATGAAGAACCTGAAATACTCCCGTGTGATTATCAATGCTATTATCGTCGCTTCTGTCGTAATCGCTTTGACTTCCGGTTACAAAATCGGGGGCTAGTCACCGATAAGAAAATAAGGAAGCACAGGCTCAACAAAACAGGCTGGATTCCGGCCTGTTTTTTCATGTGGAATTTCCGATTACAAAATTGTAAGTTAACCATTCACCCCTGGTAGCTTTGACATCAAGATACGACAAGGCAGGAGAAGAAATGATGAGTATATTAAAAAAGCTGCAAGAACGGGTTACCGCGACGGGAATATACGTGTTTTGCATATGTACGGTAGGCGCAATCGTCCTCTTGTATACGAACCACTGGTCCTTTTTCCACTATTCGACAACAGAGTGGGTCACGATTTATTCCCTATTGGGAGCAGTTCTGACTCTGGAGCATTTTACCTTCCAGCTACCACCAGCCAGTAACAAGCAGTCCATGGATTCCTCAGTATATCTTGCTTGTATTTTTGTGCACAGCGCTGAAACTGCCATTCTGATTTTGTTACTCAATTCAATCATTGCCGCATTCCGGCATCAAGAGCTGTCCTGGTGGAAGCATACCGTCAATTTTTCCATTTATGCACTTGCCATTTTCCTGTCTTCAACAGTATTTGAGCTAAGCGGCGGAACGCAGGGAGCCTTGAACCAAGAACATTTTGCTTCCTACCTACTCGCACTGGTCTGCTACTTTGCGGTGAATACAATTACTCTTGGGATCTACTTTTATATCGCACACAAAGGGTCCTTCAATGAGCTGAAACAGGCTTTTTTGGCTGAATCCCTGCTCGTATATTTATGTACACTCATCCTGTCTCTGGTGTTGACCACGTTGATATATTACAACGGCATTTTGGGACTTCTGTTGGTCCTTGGGCTAAGCATGCTCCTGTCTCACGCGTTCAAGCAAATGTTCATGATGTATCGGGAAATTGAGGAAAAGGCCAACATGGATCGCAGAACAGGACTATACAATCACAGTTATTTTGAAAACACACTTGAAGCTGAACTAAATATATCGAGAACCCAGAACACTCCTCTCAGTTTAGCGTTGATTGATATTGATGATTTCAAAAAATACAATGATCACTTTGGCCACCTCAAAGGCGATCAGCTACTGGCATTCCTCGGTGATTTTCTAAAAAAAGAAACCTCTGGTACTCAGATCACTGTATCCCGTTATGGCGGAGAAGAATTCACCCTGCTTATGCCTGAACATACCGCTGATCAAGCTTACGAAGTTGTTAATGCCATGCGCAAAAGACTAAATGACTCCCGCTACGAGGGTGTGGAAATCTTTCCGCACGGCTGCTTGTCCTTCTCAGCTGGCATTGCACAAAGCCGCATCGACATCTACGACAAATCACAGCTGGTCGATCTGGCTGATAAAGCATTGTACTATGCCAAGAAGCAGGGAAAAAATATCGTTCATACACATGGCAGTTTAAATGAAGTGGAACGTGAAGTCGATCTTGGACAAGATATTCGTGATATTGAACAGCAGCTTAATCTATTTTTGTACAAGGATATTAATACCTTCAAGCATTCCAAACGGGTATTCAGATATGCAGCAGACATGAGCGAAGTCCTTCAGCTCGGCCCGGAGGACAAGCGGCGTTTTGTACTGGGTGCTCTCATTCATGATATTGGCAAGCTCGAAATCCCATGGAATATCCTGAATAAAATAGAGAAGCTGTCCTGTGAGGAATGGAAGATGGTAGAAGCACATGTTGTGTGGGGCAAACGAATTATTCAGGCCAACGAAAGATTCATAGATTTGGTTCCTTTTGTGGAGCTGCATCATGAACGCTATGACGGGGAAGGTTATCCGTTCGGCTTTAAGGGCGAACAAATTCCCCGACTGTGTCGGATGCTGACGATTATCGACTCTTTTGATGCAATGACGTCAGAACGCCCTTACCAACCCACCAAAACGTTTGAGGAGGCCATTGAAGAACTGCGCGCCTGCTCGGGTAGCCAATTCGATCCTGAACTAACGGATATTTTTATCCATTATATTCAACACAAGCAACCTGCTTTTATTGGTTCCGTGGAAGCTGGACTCTAGTCTCCCACAGGCTCGCCCTCGTTGCCCCTACCGCCAGAAATCATCCAGATTTCTAAATCGGTAGGGGTTTTCACATTATTAGCAAAAACAAAATGCTATTTATTTCAAATTTCATATAAATGTCATAATTCGCTCCATCCATTCACACGATATGCACTATGATAGATAGAGATTGGGTTTGTCCGTATAAAATAATACAAATGAGGATATCCTCGCTTCAAGTAATCGAGAGAAGGTGACTTCACAAGCATGTTGTACCTGTCCAGGCCAGCTCGTATGGCTTGTCTTCTATTGCTGTGCCTACCACTTCTTATCCTGTTTCCTCGCTCATCATGGGCTCATGCATTTGTCGTTGAATCCAGTCCGACCGAAAATCAGGTTTTGGATAAGTCGCCTTCACAGGTGAGCATCACCTTCAATGAGGATTTGCAGCCTGCCTTTATGTCGATCAAGGTGACCGATGAAACAGGCAAGCGAGTCGATACAGGACAAGTACAGCTCAACCCGGAACATAAGGCCACCATGGAAATCAAACTGATTCCGGGGATGAAGGGTGGAATTTACACCGTCAATTGGAGAGCATTGTCCGCGGACGGACATCCGATTAATGGGGTCATTCCCTTTCAAGTCGGTAGCGGCTCCAATGCGTATACCAACCCAGCTGCCACGCCTGAAGGCTCAGCAGCATCACGACCCGACTTAATCGCTGTCCGGTGGTTCCTTTACATAGGAATATCGCTGCTTTTTGGAGCGCTTTGCTTCCGTTTGTTCATCTTGCCGAGCTTAAGCCAAGGCAATAGCAAGGAAGCAAGGACACCGCAGGAGCTTGATCAACGCTCCTTTGCCACATTACCCCGCTGGCCCGTGCTGCTATGGAGCGGCTACGCCATAACATCTGCCGCCATTTTGATCAGTCTGCCGCTTCAGGCCTCTTGGGATGCGGGGGTTTCCATCGGGCAGGGCTTTACATTCTCGATCCTGGGAGAAGCGCTCCAGTTTACAGGGGCAGGACAAGTCTGGTTCGTCCAGATGGTTCTCGTACTGCTGCTGAGTGTAACGCTGATTTACGCGCTGGATCACAGCATTTCCATTCGTCAGCGCCGTCTGTGGGGCTACAGCTCTGTCATCCTGACGCTGAGCGTCATGCTGTCCAAGGCCTTTGTCGGCCACCCGGCAGCGGCTACCCATTCGGCTCCGGCCATCGCCGCGGACTTTGTCCACCTGGCGGCGTCAGCCTTTTGGATCGGCTCACTTGCCGTCATGACCGTGTGCCTGCCTGTTGCCGGCTCGGAGCTGCCCGTGTCGGAGCGGGCAGCTCTGCGACAAGCAGCTCTGCGTCGCTTCGCCGGCGGGGGCATTGCTATGGTGGCAGCGCTGCTCGCCACCGGTATCTATGGAGCCGTGCTGTACGTACCGGCTCCCTCCTTGCTGCTGAACACGTCCTATGGACTCGTTCTGCTCGGGAAAGAAGCGCTGCTGCTGGTCATGCTGGCCTTCGCGGCCAGCCAATTCCGCAGCGCACGACAAGCGGCGGCGA
>NZ_ASSB01000214.1:0-3290 GCF_000520755.1 Paenibacillus sp. 1-18 | reverse complement strand
TTGCCGGAGGGTCGCTTTCTTGTTGCCTTTTTTAGGCGTTCTACGGAGCGATATTTTCAGGATAGACTGAAAAATAAAGTGTTAGACTCGGAAAATAAAGTTGTAGACTGAGAAAATAAAGAATTAGACTGGCGGGTGCTTCATTACCCTAACGGGCAGGATTGTTGAAGATCAAGCACAGTGAGCCGTACCATAAGTGAGGCGAAAATCTTTGCCTTGTCCGCTTATGGGACGCGAATACTTTCCCCCGAGGGGGCAGGTGGGAGAGTGCCACCTGTCGAAAAGTTGTCTGTACAGAGCGGTTGTGCGGGTTCAGGTTTGGAGCCAATAACTTGATCTAAATGCAACGTGATACTTATCCGCCCTGGTTCATGCTGAGAGTCATAAGAATTAGTTGCCGATACCGAAGAGGCGGCGGGCATTGCCGTGACAGAACTTGTTACGGTCTTCATCGTTGGCAAAACCGGTCAGGAACCGTTGAAGTTGATTCGGGTCCGGGCTTTGGAAGGGATAGTCCGTTGAGAAGAGCAACTGGTCGATCGCAGTCGCTGCGAGAGCATGTTGGAGCAGTGCCGGGTTGAACATGCCGGAACTTGTAATGAAGATGTTCGATCGCGTATAGTCCGATACCTTCCGCTCCAAGTTGGCGATGCGCGACAGGCTGTCTGTCCGGTCCTGCCAGAATAGTAGCAGTTCCCCCCAGTGACCGAGAATAATCTTGAGATCGGGGTGCCGGTCAAAGATGCCTCGGGCGATTAAGCGCAGCACGGCGATCGCAGCTTCGAGATGCCATCCCCATGAGAAGGTAGAAAGCGCCAGGTCGGTCATCGTACCTAATCCCGAATAGTGCGCCTGACGGATAGTGTTCGAAGGGATCTGAGGGTGAATAAAGATCGGCTGGCCGAGCGCCGCTGCAGCTGCGAACAGGTCGTCGTAGCAAGGGTCGTCTAGCGGCGTTTCGCCCGTTCGTCCATAAACCATAGCCCCGACAAAGCCGATCCCGGCCGAACGTTCGAGCTCGGCCGCAACGGCTGTCGGCTCGGCCATCGGCAACGTGGACATGGCACGAAGACGAGATGGATGGCGGCGTACCGCTTCTGCTGCGATGTCGTTCGTCTCCCGGCTGAGCGCGACCGCCTCCGCGGGAGAGAGCGGGCCTGTCGCTGGCGGGGCTAGCGAAATGATGTGCATGTCGATGCCCTGCTCATCCATCGCCGCGATCCGTGCGTCGCCGATATCCTCCAGTTTGGCGAGTTTGTCGCCCATTTCATTGAGCGCGAGACTCTCGTCGCGGCGCCCCTCCGGCAGCCTCTTGAGCGCTGCGGTCAGTTCGGTTGTTGTCCAGTGCTCTTCAATCGCTATGAAACTCGGTTTATTAAGCATGCGTATGCCTCCTTAAATCGCTTGAATCCATCGTAAATCGATTTTAAAATAGAGTCCAACGCATTCATAATCATCAATATATGTACTACAAGGAATGGATGGTGTGACAGAATGGAGCTTCTTCAACTGCAATATTTTCAAATGGTAGCCAGACTGGAGCATATGACTGCATCCGCTCAGCGTCTGCACGTCACGCAGTCCTCCCTAAGCAAAACCATCCAACGTCTCGAAGAAGATCTGGGCGTTCCTCTTTTTGAACGGAGCGGACGAACCCTTCAGCTAAACAAGTTTGGCCGCACGTTCCTTAACCGCGTGGACAAGGCTCTTTTTGAATTGGAGCAGGGGCGGCAGGAGATTAGAGATTTATTCAGTCCTGAAAGCGGCTCGGTGGAATTAGCCGTCACGATGTCCAGTACATTGTCAAAAATTTTGCAAAATTTCCGTGCCAAGCAACCTCACGTGCGCTTTACTGTCCAAATGGTTAAGCCGGAGGAAATGGTCCAGCTTCTCCATCGAGGTGAGGTCGACTTCTGTTTATCTTCGCCGCTTCTGCAGGGTGAGGAAATCGTAAGTAAAAGGATGGGGCTTGATTCCATCTTGGTGGCTGTTCCCAAAGGGCACCGTTTAGCAGACCGGATCAGCGTCTGTCTTTCCGAACTGAAGGATGAGTGGTTCGTGGGCTTAAAACAAGGTTATAATATAACGAGGTTATAAATAAATTTCCCATTTAATTTACATCTACTTTGCCCTTGATGACAGCTACGCTGGTACTACCCCGTGAACGGGGCGAGAGCACAGAGCAATGTTCCTTTTGAAGCCAATGGCTGTTGGAGCACTTGGGCGAAAAATCAGTCCAGGTATTGATGGCTTATGGAACCAGCACGTTGAAACTGGTCACGGCAGGGACAGAAGCCCCGATTATTGATAACATCAACATTACTGCTTATGTTGAGTCCAAAACGGCGAAACGCCTCAGATACGACAAGTATGATGCTTATACCAAGTATTTAAATGAATTCAACTCCTTTATGAAAAACCGTGGTGTAAATCTATATGCTATTTCTGTTCAAAACGAGCCGGATTATGCCCATGACTGGACATGGTGGTCTGCCGATAAAATTCTTCGCTTTATGAAAGAAAATGCCGGCTCCATCAATAACCGAGTCATGGCACCGGAATCATTTTCTTATGTCAAAGCAATGACAGAAAATATTTTGAATTATTCACATACACTCGCAAATATAGATATTATGGGTTCGCATACTTATGGTACGAGATTCAGCGATTTCTCTTATCCGCTGTTCAAGCAAAAAGGAGCTGGCAAAGAGCTCTGGATGACAGAATTCTACTATCCGAACATTGAACCAACTCAGCAGATCGCTGGCCTGAGGCACTGGATGTCTCCTATCGCATTCACAATGCAATGGTAGAAGGAGACTTCCAAACATAACGTATGGTGGGACATCCGCAGACAATACAGCCCGATGAATGAAAACGGTACAATCAGCAAGCGCGGTTATAATATGGCTCACTTCTCTAAATTTGTTCGTCCTGGATATGTAAGAGTAGATGCAACGAAGAACCTTGCTGCCAACATTTACACTTCTGCCTATAAAGGTGACAACAAAGTCGTCATTGTGGCAATCAACAAAAGTGCTTCCCCAGTAAGCCAAAACTTTACACTGAAATCGAGGAATTGTTTAAAGAAGACGCTTCGAAAGGAATTTCACTTTCTCAAGCTGATCGAGATAAAATGTCCAAATTATATGAAGAAATATCAGTGCAACTTGAAGAAATGTCTAAAATAATGGCGCGAACTCTTGGTAAGGAATATAAGGAATATGAAAATCAAAATGCTGATATTTTTACCATGACGGATTGTCAAGCCAAGTGCGACAGTTCCTGTG
>NZ_ASSB01000213.1:0-59366 GCF_000520755.1 Paenibacillus sp. 1-18 | reverse complement strand
AGAAACCCTCGTCTCCAAAGACAGGGTTTCTCGACAGCCTGTGGCTATACGAGTATAGCCTTTTTGTATGAGATGCTTCAGCGCTAGCATGTATCCTTCATATTGGTCCATAGCGATGGAGCGAATAGCAGTATGCTCCATTCGTTGCCAAGCCACAATGGGGCCGTACTTGCAATAGGTGCTGAGCAAATCGGTATCATTCACGCAGGAAATGATGACCAGGGCATCGACTCTTTTTCTTTTCAAATCCTCAAAGGCCTGAAGCCCTTTCTTTTTATCCTCTTCAGAAGTATAAATGATCGTTTGGAAGCTGTGCTGGTCCGCAATTTCTACAAAGCTGTCCAGAAATGCGAGAACAATTTCATTAATGGTTGAAGTAATCATAGAATTTTTGTTCTGGTTTCGTGACTGACATGGGGTGACTGATTTAACACTCTGGATACTGTAGCTTTGGAAAAGCCCGCCAGTTTGGCAATTTGATCAAGATTCGACATGATGCTTCTCCTCACATAAGCAAAATACTTGACACGAAACGCGTTACAAAGTTTAGGATGCTTTTGAGGGCATTACGTCTATTCTAAAGTGTCTTTAGATGCATTTCAAAGAGAATGGTTCTCATTATACGGTTGTTCTTGCAAAATCGAAAGCGGAGCCTTTAGGAAACGGGGGATTTGCAAAATGACGATTCAAGTTGCTTATTTGGGATTTGGCAAAAGTACAACCCGATATCATTTGCCCTATGTCCGAATCAGGGATACCTTTCAAGTATCGAGAGTGTATACACGCCAGGTGCGGGAGGAGATGAAGACGGCCTACCCGGATATACAGTTTTCGGATCAAATCACGGATGTTCTCAATGACCCGCAAATATCACTTGTTGTCGTATGTACACCATCTGCCACACATTATGAATACGCCAAATTGGCATTATCCCACGGCAAGCATGTACTGGTGGAAAAGCCTTTCTGTGAAAGTCTTGAACAGGCGAGTGAACTGATTGAGTTGGCCAAAGAAAAGAACCTGATTGTCATGCCGTATCAAAATCGCAGATTCGACAGCGACTATCTTGCTTTCAAGGAAGCGCTCTATTCTGGCAAATTGGGAGACATTGTGAAAATTGAATCCCATTACGATTATTTCCGTCCCGATGCCAGTGTGCCTGGCGGCAATCCAGTTAATGGAATGTTCTACGGACTCGGCGTACATACGCTGGACAGACTCATTGCCTTATTTGGCAGACCGGAGCAAATCGGATATGACATCAAGTCGGTTCGTGCCGCTCAAGGTGTCGACGATTATAGGGAAACCGTTTTATATTATCCAGATAAAAAGGTCATTGTTAAAACCTGGCTCGCATGGAAAGCTATCCGCATACGTGTAATCCGGAGGATATTCTGAAAGCCCAGCATGAAAATCAGATGAACCTGTTCTTTACGGATGTGCATGCCCGTGGAGAATATTCCAATTACATGAAACGCTATTTTGAAGAAAATAATATTGTTCTGCAAACAGAACCTGGCGACGCCGAAATTTTGAAAAATAACACGGTCGATTACATTTCATTCAGCTACTACATGACCTTGACCGTATCTGCAGGTCCAGAAGGCAAGAAAGCAGCAGGAAACCTGATTGGCGGCGTGAAAAATCCGTATCTGCAGTCCTCCGACTGGGGCTGGCAAATTGATCCGATGGGTCTGCGTGTTACGCTGAACACGTTATATGACCGCTATCAAAAGCCGCTGTTCATCGTGGAAAATGGCTTGGGTGCGTATGATAAGGTGGAAGCAGACGGCTCTGTGCATGACACCTATCGCATTGATTACTTGCGTCAGCATATTGCCCAAATGAAGTGATCTGATCGGTTATACGAGCTGGGGGCCTATCGACCTTGTAAGTATGTCTACTTCCGAGATGTCCAAGCGCTACGGATTTATTTATGTCGATCTGGACGATGACGGTAACGGAACGCTCAAGCGCTCCAAAAAAGACTCCTTTAACTGGTACAAAAATGTAATTGCAACCAATGGTGAAGAACTGTAAATTACATCTCAGAGGTCTTCACAAATTTTTCACTTGTAATAATCTGAAAGTTTTCTGTATAATAAAAAACAATTTCATATGTCTGGTTGATGTTTGCGGGAGATGGAACGAAAGTTCCGACCGAAGGGGCAAAACTCTCAGGTGCTTGGCTGATTACAGCAAGCGGGACCGTAAACGGACAGAACTCTGGAGAGACCCTTAATTGGGCGCCGAAGGTGCACCGCAGAGAACATCTGCTTAAACTCTCAGGCAAAAGGACAGAGACGCGAATAACCTGTGACAGGGAGTGCCCTATTTTTTTATAGCTATTTTAAGCTATGTAGTGGCCCAGAACCTGCACAAAAGGGTTTTATTTCTTCGTGCCTTTAACCTCTCCAGGAGTCGAATCAGCGGATTTGACTCTTTTTTGTTTTTTAATATGCTGGAGGAGCGGGTTGAGATGAATTTGGTACATGTGTTAGAAACGATTAGCAGTTGGATATGGGGGGCGCCTCTCATTATTCTCGTGATGGGAACGGGGTTGTGGCTGACCATACGTTTAAAATTGCTGCAGGTATTTCGCCTGCCTTTGGCGATCAAGCTGATTGGCAAGGCCCCCAATGAAGGCAGCGGGGATGTAAGCAGCTTTGCGGCCCTGAGCACAGCGCTTGCGGCTACAGTTGGCACAGGAAGTATTGTCGGCGTAGCGACTGCTATTAAGCTGGGCGGACCGGGTGCTTTGTTCTGGATGGTCGTTGCTGCCTTTTTCGGGATGGCGACGAAATATGCGGAAGGTGTGCTTGCGGTAAAATACCGGGTGAAGGACCGGAATGGACAATTTTCCGGTGGCCCGATGTATTATATTGAAAATGGTCTGGGACGCCGCTTTAAACCGCTGGCGATGCTGTTTGCCTTTTCGGGTATGCTGGTGGCGTTATTCGGCATTGGAACGTTTCCACAGGTCAAAGCCATTGTATCCTCGACCGAAAACAGCTTTGGCGTTCCGCCAATTGCAACAGCGCTGATTATTGCCACCCTTACAGCACTGGTTACGATTGGAGGGCTCAAAAGCATTGCCAAGGTATCGACCAAGGTCGTTCCCTTTAAAACGGGCCTGTACGTGCTGATTTGTATCATCGTACTGATTCGGTTTGCTGACCAGCTTCCCGCCGCAATCGCGCTTGTACTGCACTCCGCATTTTCGACCACGTCTGCGACGGGGGGATTTGCCGGGGCCACGATTATGCTGGCGATGCGCAGTGGGGTAGCCAGAGGTATTTTTGCCAATGAGGCGGGGCTGGGAAGCGCGCCGATTGCAGCCGCAGCTGCCAAAACCAAATGGCCTGCGGAGCAAGGACTGATCTCTATGACAGGTGTGTTTATTGACACCATGGTTATTTGTCTAATGACCGGGCTGACGCTACTGGTTAGTGGTGTGTGGAGCGGTCCTACCGATGCGGGTCTGATGACTCAGCAGGCATTTTCCAGCGCATTTCCGCTGGGTGCAGAATTGCTTACGATCATTCTGATTATGTTCGCGTTCACGACCATGCTTGGCTGGAATTACTACGGGGAACGCTGTGTTGAATATTTGCTTGGCGTCAAATGGATTAAGCCATACCGATATCTGTTCATCGCACTGGTTGCCGGAGGCGCGTTCATCAAGCTGGATGCCATCTGGCTGCTGGCAGATATCTTTAACGCGATGATGGCCTTTCCGAACCTGATTGCACTGCTTGGCTTGTCAGGCATTGTAGTTGCAGAAACCCGAACCTATATGGACTCCCTGTATCCTAATAAGAAAAAGGGTAATCTTGCAGGTGCCAGTGTAGCGGCTATCCAGGTAGAAGAAACAGGACAAGCGGCTAATTTATAAAAATTGAAAGCCATAACATTCAAATGATATGCTCCCCATATAGTAGACAGGTGAAATAATAAAAACCTGTTACTGTATGGGGAGCATTTTTATGGAACAAAAGAAGTTTACGGCATTCGAGAAATTAACGATTCTTCAAGAAATTAAACAGGGATTTATCGGAGTGAAGGCTGCGGCACGAAAGTTTGGAGTAACCAAAAACTCTATAGGGAAATGGCGGCGACGGTATGAGTTGTATGGTTACGAGGGTCTGGAAGTCCGCACTCATAACCGAACGTATTCTCCAGAGCTTAAACACCAAGCCGTGAAGGATGTTCTTGAGGGAGGATTGTCACAAAACCAAGTCGTCTACAAGTACAGGATTGCAAGCCAAACTCAACTCGCGAATTAAGAAGTATAATGGTCATAGCAACAGCTTTACAGCTGACTCAGGGGGAAGCAAGCCTATGACCAAAGGACGCGCAACGACATGGCAGGAACGGATCGACATTGTGCTGTACTGCCTTGCCAATGGACAAGATTACACAAAGGCAGCGAACCATTTCCGGGTGTCTTACCAACAAGTCTACAGTTGGGTGAAGAAGTACCAGGCAGACGGAGAAGCGGCCCTGCAGGACGGCAGAGGACGCAACAAGGCACCGGAAGAACTCACAGATGCAGATCTCTACAAACTGGCTATGAAGAAGTTGGAGTACGAGAATGAACGACTCCGTGCGGAGAACGCTTTTTTAAAAAAGTTAGAGGAACTCGAAAGGAGGCGACATTAAGTTCGATTCGTCAGGAGAACCTCTACCTGGCTATTCAGGCGGTTCAGAAAGAGGAAGCCTGCTCTATTCAGCTGTTGTGTGATATTACAGGGATTTCGCGGTCCAGTTATTACAAATGGACGAACCGCAACTCCAGTTACCGTGAGACTGAAAACAAGGAGCTCACACAGGCTATGCTCCATTTGTACAAGAAGGTGGAACGCATTTTCGGGTATCGCCAATTGACTCTGCATTTGCGCAGACAGATGAACAAACCCATTAACGCCAAGCGGGTGTACCGTCTGATGAGGCTCCAGGGCATTCAGTCGGTCATCCGCAGGAAGAGAAAGAAGTACGCAGGCTCTACACCTCAACACGTTACAGAGAATGTGCTGAACCGTAACTTTGAGGCAGAAGCTCCAAACCAAAAATGGGTCACGGATGTGACGGAATTCAAATACGGGAGCGGAAAGAAGGCGTATTTAAGCGCCATATTAGACCTGCATGACAAGTCGATTGTATCCTACGTGTTGGGCCATTCCAATAATAACGCACTGGTCTTTGAAACGTTGGAGCTTGCCTTAAAGGCTGCGCCGGAGAGTCACTCCCTGCTCCACAGCGACCGTGGGTTTCAATACACCTCGCTCGATTTTAAGAAGATGCTGGATAAGGCTAAAATGAAACAAAGTATGTCACGAGTAGGCTGCTGTATCGATAACGGACCGATGGAGTCCTTCTGGGGAACATTGAAATGTGAGAAGTATTACCTGCATACTTACCAAACCTTTGAGGAACTCCAAAGGGATATTGATGCGTATATTTATTTTTATAATAATGAACGGTTGCAGGCTAAACTAAACGGCCTCAGTCCCATCGAGTTCAGGACTAAGGCCGCTTAAAACACTTTTATTATTTATACTGTCTACTTGACGGGGTGCAGTTCACTTTTCTTTGAAAGTACCGTCAAAGCATGTCTCATGGATTCAAGTGAATTTAATCCTTGACCGCTCCGGCGGCAAGGTCGGAAATAAACTGGCGGCTGATGAACAGGAAAAGCAAAATAAGCGGCAGTACAGCAAGCAGGGTGCCGGCAATGACCATCGCGTAATCTGTATTGTAAATCCCGTTTAGCTGGGATAGTGCAATCTGAAGCGTGAATTTCCGCTCATCTGTTAATACGATTAACGGCCATAAGTAATCATTCCAGGCTCCAATAAAGGTGAATGCGCCGAGAAAAGCAAACGCAGGACGAAGAATGGGGAGCGCAACATGCCAATACAGCCGAAAAAAGCTGCATCCGTCTATACGCCCAGCATCCAGCAGCTCCTTTGGAATGGATTCTTCTGCATATTGACGAATCCAGAAAATGCCGAAGGCATTGACCATGCCCGGGATAATAAGCGCTTTGAATGTACCTACCCAGCCAAAGGTGGCCATGACAAAGGAGGGTACGAGTGAAAGCTGGGAAGGGACCATCATCGTGCCCAGCAGGAGGATAAACAACCCCTTTTTGCCGGGGAAATCAAACTTGGCGAATGCAAAACCGGCCAGCGAATCGAAAAACAGAACGAGCAGGGTAACGGAACTGGCTACAAAAAGGGTATTCAAAAAGGCTCCGGCAAAATCAATCTGCTGCAACACTCTCATTACATTATTCCAGAATTGGTCCCCGAACCACAGCTGTGGTGGGAAACGATAGATGTCTGAGGTTGTACGGGTCGCCATGACGATAAGCCAGTAAAACGGAAACATCGACAATACCATTCCTGTCAATAGCCCGGCATATAAAATCATGGATTTTACACGTGCCTGCATCATGCTGTAAAACCTCCTTCCCGTCGTTATTTTTTACCTTGAACGAGCTTCCAGTTAAGGATGGAGAAGAGGGAGATGATGAGGAACATGCCCCATCCAACGGCCGCACCATATCCAAAATAGTTGTTAATGAACGACTCGTGGTACAGGTACAGCACAATGGTCATACCGCTTGCTCCGGCACCGCCGTCATTGCCAACCAGTACCTGTGGCTCGGTGAACAGCTGCATACCACCGATGGTGGACGTAATCACCGTAAACAAAATGACCGGGCGCAGCATGGGGATGGTGATACGGAAAAAAGCCTGCGCTCCGGTTGCTCCATCTATTTTGGCGGCCTCATATAGTACATGCGGAATGCTCTGGAGCCCGGCCAGATAAATGATCGCGTTATAGCCCATCCATCCTTCCGCCGTTTGCACTCCCGTCCCAGCCGCATTGGGAAAACTATGTGAATGTGTGGACCAGCGGCAATATCGGGCAGTATTTTTTTAATAGTGCATGGATTACCGTAATATCCGTGGCGCTGACGGTGCTGCTGGCCAGCTTTGTGACGTTTGCCATTACACGTATGCGCTGGAAAGGCAGCCGGGTGGTCCTTGGACTCTTTATGGTCGGACTCATGATTCCGGTCCATGCAACCTTGATTCCGCTGTTCAGTATGTTCCTTAAGCTGCATCTGACAGACACGCCGCTGTCCATCATCCTGTCGTATGTCGCTTTTAACCTGCCCACAACGATGATGATCCTGCTGGGATTCTATTACGCTTTGCCCCGTGAAGTGGAAGAAGCGGCTGTTATGGACGGCTGCACTGTCAACCGGATGTTTTTCCGGATTGTGCTGCCCATGACGACTCCGGTTATGGCGACGACATCCATTATTAACATGATCTATAACTGGAATGAGTTTATTTTCGTCAATACGTTCATCAGCTCGGACGAAAACAAAACATTAACCGTTGGCGTTCAGAACTTTATTGGACAATATACGACCGACTGGGGAGCGATCGGAGCTACGCTGATGATCAGCATTTTGCCCATTTTGCTTGTGTTCCTCATCATGAGTGAGCGGATTGTGGAAGGGATTGCAGCCGGGTCGGTTAAGGGGTAAAGAGCCAAAGTGTAAAGGGTAGACGGTAAAGGCAAAAGGCTATCGGGATACAAATTTACCTGCTGGATTTGAAGAGCACCTCCTAGTGTGACATTGGAACAAACCTCTTGGATTGTCCGATGTATGCTAGGGGGTGCATTTTTATGTGAGTCTATATAAGTTGAACGAAAGAAGATAGCAACAAAGTCGAACGCATAGGCGGTCAATGATAGCATGAGGATGTTTCATGATTTCATCTATAAACTGCCCAACACGCAGACGGATTTCGGCAACGGTGGAATAGAACACATTATTGATAACACTCGATTTAAGCCATTTCCAGAGTCCTTCCACGATGTTCAACTGAGGACTGTACGGCGGCAGAAACACCAGTTCAAGCCGACCTTTCTGTTCTTCCAGAAAAGGTTGCAGCAGCTTCGCATGATGAATTCAGGCGTTGTCTAATACGATGACGATGCTTCCCGCAGGATAAGCAGAAAGAACCTTCTGAAGAAATGTCAAAAAGGTTTCGGCGGTATATTGTTCGTTCGTCTTCCTGCCAAATGATTCGTCCCGTCTCATAGTCAACCGTCGCGAGTAACTTGACCCCGCGATGCTTTCCCGTGGTTGGAATGATTCGTTGCTTCCCGCGAAGAAACCAGGTTTTCTGAATCGCTTGATAGTCCCGAATCATGGATTCATCCTCGAATCAAAGTCCTTGAGTAATTCGATTACCATTTTAGTGTTAATCTAGCTACTAATATTTAGCTTACCTAAAATCCCCTTGCTCTTCGCTAATTGGAGTGCTTGTGGATTGCTTGGTACAGGGACAGCACTCAATTCCAATAGTTCCTGCCTTTTGTACCTCATGCCCCACCCGTTCGTGGCACACTTACTTTCCCAATAAAACTAACTGATGTAGCTTTATAAAACCGCCGCTGTATAACGGGCAGGATAGTAGAATAAACAAAGGAATTTATTCAAAACTTGTTTTGATGATATTGGAGCCACTTGGAGACAAGTCAGGTTAAGTCTCTAGGTATTTATCACGTGAGGAGTGATTTAAGGGATTCAAAATTGCATTTCATCCAAAAGCTATCTATATAAAGCCAAAAGGTTGTATCATGTTTATGATAGAACTTTAAAATAAAGGTAATGGAACGGGGATGCATCATTTATGTATAGAGTGGCTATTTGCGATGATGAGGAAAAACACAGAGAGTTTGTTAAAAGCATTCTAATTACATTGTCGATAAAGACAAATGTTGAATTTGTAATCGAATCATTCGGCTCGGGAGAGCAGTTGGTATCTTATTATGAGCGCCATGAAATTCCATTCCATATTTTAATTTTGGACATTGAAATGGGTGGAATGAACGGAATTCAAACAGCCCGAACAATAAGAGGGTTAAATAACCTGGATGAACAAATTATTTTTCTGACAAGTTACCCAAAATATATGGTGGAAAGTTTTGACGTCATGACATTCCAGTACTTGATAAAACCCATTGCACCTTCGATCTTCGAGGAGAAAATCATCAAGCTACACCAATACTTTCAAGCACTTGATAAAAAATATATGATTATCAAGTCAGGCTATGAAGAATTCGTATTAAAATATGATGAACTCATTAGTATTGAAGCTGCCAAAAGCTTAACCATAAAAAGCAAGCTGCATTTTACGACCACGAATCAAACCTATGAAAGCAAAGGCATCATTTCTGATTATGCTCTGGCCTTAAAGGACTGTAACTTCATACAAATCCATCGTTCCATTATTATTAATCTGCTTCATGTGAAGAAATTTGCTAGCGGAGTGGTTCTCATGTCCAATGGGAAGGAATTGCCTATAGGTCGTTCTAAAATTAAAGAGGTTAAAGATACTTACACCAAATTTATGATTATGAAGGTCGATTGATATGATTCAAAATAATTTGATTGTCTTTTGCATTATACTTCTGATGGGTGTGCAAGTTAATTTTTTCTTCAATTCGGTATTTGATAAATCAGCTAAAAAACAAAACCGATCCATTTACTTCATTATCTTTGGGTTGCTCGATTACCTATATCTAGTTATATCAACCTCTCTTATTTTATCTTCGATGCTATCTCTTCTTGTGATATTTAGTTTTGCGCAATCTTATACAGTAGAATTTAAAACGAAGTTTACTTTTTCTATACTTTACTGTGTTTTAGGATCTCTTTGTAATTTTATATCGCTATATTTATTTTATTCCCTAGATTTAGTAGACTTTAGCGTTAACTCTATAAATGAACAAGATCAAATAGCCAATACGAAAGTTATTTTACTCTGTTCCATGATCATGTTTGCGATCATTCAGATCATACGACTACTTGCAAAACGTAGAAGTTTCTCTTTGGATAATCGTTACTACGCATTATTCTTGGTTATTCCTGTTGTGAGTATATACCAGCTGTGTATTCTAACTTATAAGGACGTTTATTCTTTCATTTCCGTCATTGGATTTCTTTTCTTAAACGTTATAATTTTCTATATTTTTGATAATATCGTTGATAAATTTCAATTTATGCATGAGAATTCGCAATTGAAACATCAAATGGACTATCAAGATGCGAATTACGAAAAAACAGTTCACAGCTTCAAATCGATTAAACGAATCATTCATGATACAAACCAACAGCTTTTGTATATCGAAGAATGTATTAAGCGAAATGAGTTAGAAGCGGCAATGGAACATATCAAGACTACATTAAATAAGGTGGAAGGAGCCTATCATCGCGTTAACTCGGGGAATCTGGTTATAGATGCCCTTGTCACAAATACGCTTAATATTGGACAAGCCAATGGCATAAGAATAGATACGAAGATTAACTTATATTCACAGGAAGTAAATATTGACCGTTATGACTTATGTGTAGCTCTAGGAAATTTGCTAGATAACGCAATTGAAGCTTCTAAACGAGTAAAAATCGCTGAAGATAGGTACATTCTAATCAAAATATATTCTACCGAGTCTACCCTTCTCATTCATATCTTGAATCATATGGAGAATGAAGTTGTCTATTTGCACAGCCAAAAACCTAACGCGGAATTTCATGGTATTGGATTAACAAACATAGCTAGAATCTGTGAAAAGTACGGTGGCCATATGACCATTGAAACGAAACATAAAGAATTTAATAATATGGTCGTACTTCCATATTAAATCAACAATCCTTAGACAACATGTTGTTTAGGGATTGTTTTTTTCGTTTCAGGGTGATTTTTATTCTAGCAGCCTTTTTCCTTGTATGATCATTTCAGCAAGAACAATCCAGCAAGAATTACATGGAGGAATTAATAATGAAGAAGATGGTTTCTGTATTCATGACCGCTATACTTATTGCAATACCGGTCACCCCTGCTTTTGCTCTAACGAATCCTGATACTGTAAAAGAAAAGGCACAAGAGCAGGCTTCGAAGATCGTATCCGATTATGGTGCTAGTGGATTGCAATATGTAATTAGGGATCATGGATCCATTGTCTTATCAGGCAGTGCTGGTGTAAACGATAAAGCGACCAAGAGTCCGATCACCAAAGACACGATGTTTGGAATCGGCTCGGTAAGTAAAACGTACGTGTCTGCTGCAACGATGATGCTGGCTGATTCTAAAAAAATTGATATTGATAAGCCACTAACCACGTATATCAAGGACTTTAAAATGGCAGATAAACGATATAAAAAGATTACGCCACGTATGTTGATGAATCATTCTTCAGGAATTTACGGTAGTCACTATGGGAATAGTTTTTTGTTTGATGATAATGATACGAAAAATCATGATGAATTATTGGTAAGATTACAATCAGAAAACTTAAAGTCAAACCCCGGCGAGTTTTCGGTATATTGCAATAATGGTTTTCAGCTGCTTGAAATATTGATTGAACGAGTAAGCGGTTTAAGTTATAGCGAATTTCTTGAAACCTATATTACCAAGCCTCTACATTTAACCTCTACCAAAACACCACTTCATTCATTTGATAGAGACAGGCTCATAAAAACTTATTTTCCTGGGTTGAATCAAGCTTTACCCGTTGAGAATACCAATGTTATAGGGACAGGAGGCCTTTACTCCACGGCTGAAGAAGTAACTGAATTCGCTGAAGTATTAATCGGGAATCGAACGGATATTTTATCTGAGAAGTCAGCAAAGGCTATGCAAAGTCATGAGTATAGAAAAGGCGTGTGGGTTTCTGAAGAAACAAACTCGGTTAACTATGGTCTTGGTTGGGATGCTGTCCGCTTAGCACCGTTTAGTGATTACGGAATAACAGCATTATTTAAAGGTGGAGATACGATTATGTATCACGCTGCTTTGGTTACCTTACCCGAACATGATATTACGATTGCTGTGCTTTCGTCGGGAGGTAGTGGTTTCTATAATAGTTTAGCTGCATCCAATATTTTATTGGAATATCTAAGAGCCAAAGGCATCATTAAAGAAATTCTACCTGAAAAAACATTTGAACCTCCAGTGAAAGTGGACATGCCATCCGATATGCTTGCATACTCTGGGTTATACGGTAGTGTAGGTAAAACGGTAAAACTGGAGATAAAGAACGGGGAGATTCATTTACCTGATCTAGCATTAGGAGGGTTACCGCCGCAAAAATATGTATATACCGGCAATGGACAGTTCAAAAACAACGATGGGAATGCAACTATAAGCTTTGACCGAGCGAAGAATGGAAAAACCTATTTAAAACTTAACGCTTATATAAATTATCCAGGATTAGGTCAATCGTTTTCGGCATCCTATGAATTTCAAAAGTTAGATTCCAATCCACTAGAACAGTCAATGAAAAAGGTATGGGAACTTAGAAATGGAAAAATCTACTACGCTTTAGACGAAAAGATCACTTCATTGCTGTATCTAAACAAAGCGCTTGTGACCAAAAATATATCCGTTGATATCAGCCATGGATACGCATCAGGCACTAAAATTGTTGACAAGAATAAAGCAGTAAATGTAATTCAGATTCCTATTTCGAATGGAAGAGACGCTTTTGATTTGAATTTCTATAATGAGAACCATAAAGAGTATTTAAAGATCGATGGACAATCCTATATCAGAGAAGATGCTATTCCAACCATTAATGATGGGAAAGGTTCATTATGCATCATACCATCGGATGGTAAGGCTAGATGGTATAAAATCGATGCAAAATCAGCTAACCGAGTCATGAACGTTGAGACTCCGGTAAGCGGCGGATTCGCCGTTTATGACAAGAATGGAATGGTTGTGAACTTTTCAAAGGCAACTAACAATCATTCGGTAGTACTGCCTGAAGGTGGGATGATCGTTTTTGGTGGGAATGTGGGTGATGTATTTAAAATTAATTTGAAGAATAGATAGATTTAAGCATAAAAGTCCGCATACCAGCGGACTTTTTGATTTAAGGTTATAAGTTCTGGTCCAATGCTCGGGATAATCATCCCAAAATTTCCCTTGTTTATAAGGATACCAAACATTCCACTTCTTTTACGAGTCGATAAAGTTGAACGATCGATTTGAGGGGTAAATTAGAAGATAGGATTTCCAAGCAGGGCGTGATTCAAAATACATCTGTTAATAAACAATCGTGTTTTATATGAGCATTTTGCAAAAAACCAATAAGCGACTTCCAATAAACAATATATAGATCGAAATGGTCTAATTCGCCTATATATTGCACTGCACTTTGGAGCGCCTGGAATCGAATTTTGCAAAATCCTTGTATATTAATATTGTCAGCTTCATTAAGCTAACGGGTTCGTTAGTTCAACATAAACAGCGTCAAACAAAGACTTTATTTTAAAGTCTTTGTTTGACGGAAAATTGTCACTATCGTCTTAATCTGCTGATATAACTACTATCAAACACTATTTTTTTCTGATTAAGGTTGCTCACCCTGAAACGGACATAGCTACACGAATACTAGAATGGTTAAAAAACTTTGCTATAGAAAATAGAATTTATCATATTCGCATAGGGATTAATGAAACTGAAGCCGTTCAAACATTTGCTCAAGATCACGAATTTTTACTGTCACAAGAAACAAAAACCTGGAATCTACAACTACAGAAAAAACAATGATAAGTAAGGAATTTTACGGGCAAAATAAATTACAAGTGGATTTGATATTTTTAATGATTAATATCTTAGATTGACCGAAGGTGCTAGCGCAAGCACCCTGGCATTAACCAGATGCAGCATTCCCGATATAGAGGAATAATTAATTTGAGAGGAGGTCTATTGGATGTTCAAAGTGATTTCGAAAAATTCAAACATTTATACTGGTAATATTGCTTCACCAGATCACCAGGTTATTGCTAAGGATTACTATCAAGTTGGGAACATACTTTCTCGTTTCAATGTCATTTACATCTATGGACATGACGAAATGTTTTTGCCTCGCAGCCAGGTAAAAGGTTGGTTTGAAATATAAGAGATTTCATGACGAACTGAAGCTACTTGAGATAATTAATAGAGATGGTCATACATGACTGTCTCTTTGTAGTTTACCAGGAGGATGACTAATCGAATAAAAAGAAAATACAGCACGTGATAAACCTGTGAAGAGCCGAACCTGTCCGGGTATAGTAACTGGAGGGATTAGCTCAGCTTATTGAATTTGGAGGGGCTAAAGGGCTTAGGTAAGGTTTACGCGTGCCTACGACCATGGAAGAAATGGCGATTTGGATACCCCACGGCACATTCAGCCATTGAATCCTGGGTAATCCGGAGAACTGCAAAATGTAATTAAGAAATCCAAAATTGTTGGCAAACAAGGCACCGAAAATGATGGCGACAGCTACAATCGACGTCACATTCGGCAGGAAAAATCCGACTCGCCATAAGGTGCGCATTTTCACAAAAGGAGCATACAGCAGGAAGGCAACGATGAGTGCAAAAAATAGCATCGGAATGGTTGAGTACACCCAGATCACAAAAGTATTGCCTACAGCCTGCCAAAATTCGTTATCTGTCACAAGGTAGCGGAAGTTGCCCCAGCCGTTATAGGTCATGTTTCCGATCCCATCCCATTTATGAAACGCCAGGTATAATGAAAAGCCGATCGGGAACAAGCTGAAAATGCCAAACAGCAGATAAAATGGCGAGATCGCGGCATACACGGCACGGTGCTTCCAGATTTCTCTCAGCATATGGTCCACACGCCTTTTTTTAATTTTGTTTATCGCTGTAATTCCCGTTCGATTCGTTGCATCGTTTCTGTCCATAATGTATTCGGATCAGCATTTTGCTTGGCGAGACGGCGGGTGACAATGCCATGGATAACAGGGTAGCGCTCCCCAAAATAGCTGCTGTTCACGTTACGTGCGGAGGCAGAAAATATCATTCCTGTAGCCTGCCCTCCAAAGAAAGGCTCAGGTGTCTCCATCGCAGGATTATCATAAACGTCGGGGGTAGACGGGAAGAGGCCGATTTTTTGGTAGGCTTCCAGTTGATGCTCCGGCTTTTGCAGCCAGATCAGGACTTCAAAGGCTTCTTTAGGATGCTTGCTGGATTTGAGGATAGAAATGAAAGAGCCACCCAGATTACCGTCCCCTCCAGGAGCACGGGCGACTCTCCATTTGCCTGTATCCGGTGCGGCCTCCGTGAGGACCTGCTTCATCCAGATTGCCCCTACAAAAGAGGCGATTTTACCGTTATTGACTGAAGCGTTCCATTCGGGAGTCCAGCCGTCAGCATTGGCGAGCAGGTGCTTCCTGTGGAAATCCACAGCGGTTTTCCAGCCGAGGCAGATGTCAGGAGATTGATTGCCGATGTAGCTTCCATCTGGCTTGAAGTAAAGGCTTGTATGTTGAGCAAGCACTTAATTGTAAACGTTTACAATATTGTCGGCTAAAACGAGCGGCTTCCAAGCTTCTGCTGAAGCTGTTCCCCGGCCGCCATGTATTCGTCCCACGTACGGATGGAGGCACTGACCTCTTCAGGATCACTAGGCAAGCCGGCCTGTTCAAACAGATCACTGCGATAGAAGAGAGCGGTAGGGCCTGTGTCCATAGGAAATGCAATCATTTTTCCATCAGGCATGATGCCCTGATTCCATTTCCATTCCAAATATTGATCCTTTAAGCGGTCTGCCCCGAGCTCCCTTAAATCATAAAAACGATCCGCACTGGGGAACAGCTCGACCATCCAGTCATTTAGAGCTACAATGTCCGGTTCACCGGAACGAGCTGCGAGCGTTGTCTTCAGCTTCGCTTTGAAGTCACCGCCTATTTTTTGAGTTTTTAATTCAATATTGGGAAACTGCTTTTCGGCCCGGGCGAGTAATTCATCGTCGATAGAACGGTTCCAGTACCACAATGTAAGCGTTATCCTTTTTCTGTTTGACAATTCCTCAGGGGGTTGATTTCCAGAGAACAGGGACCCGCTACAGCCACTAATCATAGTGAGGAAAGCAAGGCATAACACCAGCCATCGTACTGTTTTCACGTTATTTCCCTCCTTGCTGTCTGAGATAATCTGCCTGCTGAACTAATTATAAATGGTTTAGCTCCATCATATGAAGCTATTACCATTTATGTACATTGTCTTAACCAGATAAATCGTCAATGCTGAGCAATATCTTGGAAAAATCTAATGATGAATTCGAAGAACGATTTCTCTATATCGGTGTGCAGTTCCCCAGGAGGATAGGACAGATAGATTGTTCGCATACATCGAGGCTCCCTGATTGAAAGCAGCTTGATGTCTTCGGTCACGACGTTCCTCCACAGGATAGAAGGAATAAAGGAGATGCCAAGTCCGGTTTGAATCAACCCTCTTACCGTAGCCGGATCATCACTTTCAAAGACGATGTTCGGTTCAAAAGGGATATGAGTAAAAAAGCGGTCCGTTGTTTTCCTAAGCGAATTACCAGGTGTAAGGCTGATAAACTTCTCATGCTCCAGATCTTTCAGGAATACGGTGTCCTGAACGCTCAGAGGATGAGATTTTGGTACGCCAATCAAAATTTCCTCCTCCAGCAGGATCGCATGCTCGTTGTCCGCCAACTCTTCGGACGTAATCGCAAAATCGTACGCCAGTCCTTTCTTCATCATCGCAGGGTGCTGGGTCAGATTGAATCTAATTTGCGGATAGAGATCGCGAAACTTACCGACAAGGCTCGGCAATAGCATAGAGCCGACGGCGATGTATAACGTAATGACCTCTACCTTTTCGTTCTTCATTTCTTTGACTTCGGATATGCCTTGCTCTAGCGCTGAGAGCGACTGGTTCACTCTTTTCAGGAACTTCTTGCCATATTCATTCAGCACGATATGTTTTCCTTCGCGGTCGAATAGCTGCACACCCAATTCCGTCTCCAGGTTTCTAATCATTTTACTTAAGGCAGGCTGTGAGATAAACAACTCGTTCGCGGCACGTGTGACATGCTCATACTTCGAGGTCACTTGAAAATACTTAAGCTGCAAATAATCCATAGTGAAGTAATCCCCTTTATAACCATTAGGTTATCAATCATATGTGAATATATATATTTTACAGGTATTTGTTCAGTTCTTACAATTAACAATGTAAAGAAGATGAATCCGCAAAAGGTGGTGAGATTCTGAACATTGTTTTTACATTTCCCGGTCAGGGGTCACAGGTTCCTGGAATGCTCCAAGATGTACCCGAGTATGTGAAAAAGGTAACAAGCATCATCGGAACTGAACTGCGTGACGATGAGGTGGCTATGGGATCAACGGTCTGGATTCAGACAGCACTCTTTGTTAAGGAGACTGCAATAGCCTGCCAGTTGATTGAGCAGGGTATCCGGCCCCAATTTGTGGCAGGGCATTCCATTGGTGCATTTCCTGCGGCGGTCATCGCGGGAGTTCTCTCGTTCGAGGATGCGCTTCGGATCGTATGGCTTCGTGCCCGGTTGATAGAAGAAGCCTTCCCTGAAGGCTATGGAATGGGTGTGATTATGGGGCTTACGAAGGCAGAGGTTCAACAAGCCGTGATTCTCTCCCATAGCGAGGCGACGCCAGTCTACCTCTCGAATATAAACGCAGAGCAGCAAATCATCGTATCCGGATCATTGGCAGGGTTAAATAAAGCATTTATGCATGTGAAAGAGCTTGGGACCGCTAAAACGGCGCTTCTGAAGGTTCCGATTCCTTCACACTCCCTGATGTCAGAGGTAGCCAATAAGCTATTGCTGAAAATACACACTTTTTCTTTGCGGGACGCTCAAATACCCTATTTGGTGAATCATACGGGTAGAAAGACGACAGCCAAGGAAAAAATTGCGGAGGACCTTGCCCTAAACGTAGCATATCCCGTCCGGTGGATGGATATGGCGGCTGTCTGCGTCGAATCGGGAGCTGACTGTTTCATCGAGATGCCGCCGGGTCATACTCTTTCCAGACTTGTCAAGCAAGCCCACAAGGATACCCGGCAAATTGATTGAAGAGATACCCTTTTTGTGAATCTGAACTTACTTACATCAACCGCTGTATTTCATCTTTCAACGTTTCAGACCGAGTACCGAAAATAACCTGCACTACACCGTTGCCAAGCCTGATGATTCCCGACGCTCCAAGCTGCTTGAGGGCTTGGTCGTTTATAGCATGGTCGTCTTTGACTATCAGTCGCAGCCGTGTAATACATGCATCAATGCTTTGGATATTGTCCGAGCCGCCAAGCTGGGCCAGTATTTTCCCTGCATCGTTCGCTTGGCCGTCAGATAGGACTTCTGGCTTTTCAATGGATATGGATTGGTTTGTATCCGAAAGGAGGCTGTTTTCTACGTCGTCTTCACGTCCAGAGGTTTTGAGATTGAATTTGATAATGATAAACCGGAACAGGAAATAATATACGACGGCAAAAGCTAGACCGACTGCAATCATTCGCAGCGGGTGGGTGGATAGCTTCATGTTGACCAAATAGTCGATGAGTCCTGCTGAAAAAGAAAAGCCGAGCTTGACATCCAGCAGGTACATGATCAGGCCACTCAAACCTGTAAGCAGCGCATGGATGCCATAAAGCAACGGTGCAACGAACATAAAGGAAAATTCAAGGGGCTCGGTAATTCCGGTCAAAAAAGATGCGAGCGCAGATCCAATGAAAATAGAAGCGACCGCTTTACGCTTTTCAGGTTTGGCCGTATGGATGAATGCGAGAGCGGCTGCCGGGAGAGCAAACATCATAATAGGGAAGAAGCCGGACATGAATAGGCCAGCTGATTTATCGCCTGCAAAGAAACGGGTCAGGTCACCATGAACAACCTCGCCAGCTGCATTCGTATAGTTACCAATCTGAAACCACGCGATTGAGTTTAGTATATGATGCAGACCGAGCGGGATCAGCAGTCGATTGGCAATCATGAACACCATCGACCCTATTCCGCCGAAGCCAACGATCCAGTTGCCGAAGGTCGCAATCGCATCTTGTATCGGGCTCCAGATCATACCGAGCAGAACAGCTAAAATCATGGTGGTGAAGGCGGTAATCATGGGGACGAAACGTTTGCCGGAGAAGAAGCCGAGCCAATCCGGAAGCTGGATGTTATGGTACTTTTTGAACAGATAAGCGGACCAGCCACCGATAAAAATGCCGCCGAGCACCCCCATATCCAGCTTAACGTCATCGGGGATATACGCGAAAATGCCCGGTACTGCCGCCAAAATACGGGTCAGCACCATATAGGCGATGACTGCAGATAGTGCGGCTACAGCATCCCCTGCCAGACCGATCGCAACACCGATGGCAAAGATTAATGCCAGGTTGCCGAAAATGGCCCCGGCGCCTTCGTTCAAAAAAGGAGTGACATAATGATTCAAAAAGCCACCTACCACAGAGCCAAGCGGAATATCCGTCTCATAGTTGATCAGAGCCAGCCCCTGCAAAATTCCCGCCGCGGGTAGCGTGGCTACCGGAAGCATTAACGACTTTCCGATTTTTTGCAATAATTTCAGCATAACCTTCTTCCCTTCATCATTCAGTTTGGGAACAACATGTTCTCTCTGAAATATGTGCCGACAACAAAAAAGAACCGCTATGCTGCCCATTTTTTTACATCATAAAGTGGAGCATCTGACATGGTCAACGATTATTTTGAACCATATAACAACGTAAATTCGTAGTTGACATCGCTTACATTCTTATATAATATCAAATTTAAGTTAATAATCGTGACGGAGACAAGAGAGCCACGCAGACATCCTATGCTAAAGCACGGGAGCGGTTTGTGATGGCTTTTCTTTTTTTGTTGTGCGCGATGAAAGCGATTAAAATTGGGTGGTCTATTGAGGAGGTAGGTTATATGTCGCCATGCGTAGCCGAATTTATAGGGACGATGATTCTGATTGTTCTGGGTGGCGGAGTGTGCGCAGCGGTATCCCTGAAAAAATCATTTGCCCACGCTTCCGGCTGGATTGTCATCGGAATGGGGTGGGGACTCGCGGTTGCTATTGCAGTGTACGCGGTAGGTCAAATCAGCGGAGCGCATTTGAATCCGGCAGTGACACTGGCGTTGGCATTTCAGGGTGTCTTTCCATGGCAAGACGTTCTCGGGTATATTGTGGCTCAGATTCTTGGTGCCATGGCGGGTGCTGTGGTTGTGGTTTTACATTATTGGCCCCATTGGAAAGAGACAGAGGACGCAGCAACCAAACTCAGTGTATTTGCCACAGGGCCGGCTGTGGATCATCCATTCGCCAACGTGCTGAGTGAACTGATAGGTACTTTCATTTTTGTTCTTGCTTTGCAGGCGCTTGGTGCCAATTCATTTACAGAGGGCCTGAAGCCGCTAATTGTGGGTTTTCTGGTAGTGAGTATTGGTTTATCGCTTGGCGGAACGACGGGTTATGCGATTAATCCGGCGAGGGATTTTGGCCCGCGGCTTGTACATTATTTACTACCGATTCCCGGCAAGGGAGCATCCAATTGGAAATACGCCTGGGTACCAATGGTAGGACCGCTGTTGGGAGGCTCCTTCGGAGGGCTGTTTTACCAGGCAGTGTTTAAAGGATATCTAAGTCCGGCTTTCTGGATTATGTTAGGCATCATTGTGATTGTGCTGCTGGTTACCTTCCGTTTCAGTCGTACTTACAAAAGCCATAAAGTCAACAAGCTTACAGTATAAAATCAATAGATTTACAGGGGAGAGATGAACAATGGGAAAATATATTTTGTCACTGGACCAAGGAACGACAAGCTCAAGAGCGATTTTGTTCAATCGCGAAGGGGATGTGGTGTACTCGGCTCAACGGGAATTTCCACAATATTTTCCCAAACCCGGCTGGGTAGAGCAGAATGCAAATGAAATCTGGAGCTCCATTCTGGGAGTCATTGCCTCCTGTCTTTCCGAATCCGGTGTAAAAGCAAACCAAATTGCCGCCATCGGTATTACCAATCAGCGAGAATCGGTAGCCGTGTGGGATAAAAATACGGGATTACCTGTGTACAACGTGCTCGTATGGCAGTCGCGCCAAACCTCGGACATCTGTGAGGAATTGAAGCAGCAAGGACATGAGGAGCTGTTTCACAGCAAAACGGGGCTATTGATCGATCCGTATTTTTCCGGTACCAAAGTGAAGTGGATACTGGACCATGTGGAGGGTGCGAGAGAAAAGGCGGAGCGGGGCGACTTGTTATTCGGCACGATTGATTCGTGGCTGATCTGGAAGCTTTCCGGTGGAGCGGCACATGTGACGGACTACTCCAATGCAGCTCGGACGCTGATGTACAACATTTATGAGCTAAAGTGGGACGAAGAGCTGCTCGACATTCTCGGTGTGCCCAAAATCATGCTGCCAGAGGTGAGACCTTCCTCTGAGGTATATGCGCACACGGTGGATTATCATTTCTTTGGTCAGAATATACCGATTGCCGGTGTAGCGGGTGACCAGCAGGCAGCCTTGTTCGGCCAGGCTTGTTACGAAAAAGGGATGATCAAAAACACTTACGGCACTGGCTGCTTTATGCTAATGAATACGGGGGATCAGCCTGTGGAATCCAAGCATGGTCTCATTACGACCATCGCATGGGGGCTGGAGGAAGGCAAGGTGCAGTATGCGCTGGAGGGGAGCGTATTTGTAGCAGGCTCTGCGATCCAGTGGCTGCGCGACGGTCTGCGCATGTTCCGGGAAGCGAAGGATAGTGAGCCCTATGCGGCCCGTGTATCATCTACAGAAGGGGTGTATCTTGTACCTGCTTTTGTCGGACTGGGCAGTCCTTACTGGGATAGCGAAGTGCGTGGAGCGATGTTTGGACTGACACGTGGAACTACAAAGGAGCATTTTATCCGTGCTACATTGGAGTCGCTTGCTTATCAGACCAAGGATGTGCTTACAGCAATGGAGATTGATTCCGGTATTTCAGTTAAAATGCTGCGGGTGGATGGAGGAGCTGTGCTGAACAATTTTCTGATGCAATTCCAAAGTGATATTTTGGATGCTACGGTGGAGCGGCCTGTTATTCATGAGACGACGGCACTGGGTGCCGCATGTCTGGCAGGTTTGGCTATTGGGTACTGGAAGAGTATGGATGAGCTTCGCAAGCGTGTAAGGGCAGAGCGTTCATTTATTCCTACTATGGATGAGACAACGCGAGCCAGCCTGTATGAAGGCTGGAAAAAGGCCGTGAGCGCGGCGATGGCCTACAAATAGCTTATCCGACTAAAATACAAAATGCCCCGCAAGATAGATACTTTCAGAAAAAGTGTCCATCTTGCGGGGCACAATTATGTCTGGGGGTTAAGGTGTATACTAGCCCTTAACCATCGTATGGTTCCAATTTTGCCGGGCTCCGCAGGAGCTGCGAATGACCAGCTCGGGTTCTACTTTAATACATTTCGTCTCCATTTGCTTATTCATCAGGTCAAACAGCACCATAGCGGCCAGGCGGCCTATTTTTTGTTTGTCTTGTTTTACAGTGGTCAGTGGAGGATCGGTGTAACGACAGGCCTCTATATCATCACATCCCACCACAGCAATATCCTCGGGCACCCTCAAGCCGCTTTCCTTGAAAGCCCGGATGGCACCAAAAGCAAGCAGGTCAGTAGCCGCGAAAATAGCTTTTGGTAAATCTCCTTGCTGTATCCACGCCTTTGCTATCTGGTATCCATCTTCTGCCGCATAGTCCTTGGCATACAAGATCCATTCGGGTCTGACATCAAGACTAAACCGTTTTAGTGAAGTGATAAAGGCTTCTTCTCGCTCTTTAATCACCAGAGATGGGCGTTCAATGCCTATAAAACCCATATCGCGGTAGCCATTCATGTAAAAATGCTCAACAACCTTCATCGAGATTTTCTGATTGTCGGACATAATGTAGCAGGAGCTGGCTCCGGTTAATTCAATGTCGATACCGATGCAGGGGATGGGGCTGGCATCGAGATCAAAAACGCTTTTTTCCACTTCATCTCCTGCAATAATAATACACCCGTCCACTGAAAAATATTTCGAACGAGCCAAATAGTCCTCTCCATTATCCAGAAATTTTTCATTTGAGAAAAACAGCAGATCGTAACCGAGCAAGCCAATCTGTTTTTTGAAGACATTAATGATATCTACAAAAAAAGGATGACTAAAATCGACATTCAGCTTGCCAGCGAATATAACGCCTACCAAATTTGATTTTTTGGTAGCCAGCGTTTTAGCCGAGGAGGAGGGTCTATAGCCTGTTTCCTCCATTATTTTAAGCACCCTCTGCCGGGTTTCCTCACTGATATCTGTGTAATTGTTTATGATTTTTGAAACGGTTGCTACCGAAACGCCTGCCATACTAGCTATTGTTTTTATATTCATGAAATCCTCCGAGACTAAACCAGTTTAGTTGAATTGACTTTGTATTCTGAATTTAATAATTACTCGTATTCTATGCTACCTTATAGAGGAGAGTCAACACTGCTATTTAAGTTATAGTTTTATATATTTTGGGAAAATAAGGTTAACTTAGTAGCGGTTCATGTTTTTTTGATATTTCATAAATCTCTATTTACAAATACAGGTCATTCGTTACATAATAATAAACGTAAATAACGAAACTGCTTTCGTAATGCGGAAATACATTTATTCTAAGATTATGTGGGGGGGATTCTGCAATGCTAAAAAAGAGTTTTTTATTACTTATTGTAACCGCTTTAATTGTGGTGTTGGCTGCTTGCGGTAAAGGTAACAATGCTGTACAAAACGGGAATAAAAAGGTCACTTTGAAGATTATTCATTGGCAGCAGGAGAATATTAATAACTATATAAAGGAATTTAATAAAAAGTTTGAAGAGAAGTATCCAGATGTTCAGGTGGAGTATACGACGGTACCTGCTGACTCAACGTATGACCAACTGATGCAAACGCGTATGAATGCTGGTTCATCCGGTGATGCAGACATTATTCCTCTGAAATTCAGCTTCGTAGGAGCTCCGCAGGAGTGGTCAAAGGGAGCAGCTGATCCAATGTGGAAGCAATGGATTGACGGAGGACTAATAGCCGATCTGTCGGATCAAGCCTTTATCAAATACTATAATCCTACAGATGTCAAAAATGCCATGACCTATAAAGACAAGGTATACGGAGTAAATATGGGTAAGGTGGCGCTGACAGGTTTGTTCTACAACAAGGAAATTTTTAAAAAATATAATCTTGCTGTACCCACAACTTGGGATGAGCTGGTAAATGTTATGAAGGTACTCAAGGCTAACGGTGTGGAACCGATTGGCTTCGGCGGTAAGGATGTATGGCCTATTAACCTTGCTGTCCAAGGGCTTCAATCCTCTATTCATGATGATCAGCTGGAATATATCAAAGGGCTGTGGACCGGGAAGACGAAGCTGACAGACCCTTCCCAGCTTGAGGTGCTGGAAAAAACACAAATTTTGATGAACAATGCCATTGGTGGATTTATGGGGATTGACTATGGAACCTTGCCAAGTTTGTTTGCTACAGGACGTGTAGCTATGATTGCGGATGGCACCTGGGATGCAACTACGATCCAGACAGCCAATCCAGAGCTGAAATTTGGTTATTTCCCAATTCTGGGCAGCAATGATCCCGCCAAAAATAAAAATCTTGCAGGCAAGTACGATATGACATGGATGGTATTGGAAAAGTCGCCAAACAAGGATTATGCGATCAAATGGCTTGAAATGCTCTCTGAAAAGCAAAACTACACCGATTTCGTGAACGCTGCCGGATTTTTGCCAACACAGCCTGATGTGAAGATAAGTAGTGAATTTGTGAATGAAATCCAGCCTTCGCTGGAAAACTTCAAGCTCTCTTGGGATCAGTTGTTTATCAATCGCAAAAATGTTGGACAGTACATTAAAGATTCCAGCGTACATGCGGAATTTCTCGCGCCTACCGGTCCGTTAAAGACGCCTTTGGAGCTTGCCCAAAAATCGCAGGCGGACTGGGATGCAGCAGCCCCTAAATAAATCAACGGGCTTTACATGAGCTCAGATCGGCATCTGTAAAGTCTTCATAATAATGTAAAAAGGTGTGAGGCCCATGTATCCTTTCGGAAAGGGCGCGGCCCGGTTAATGCCCTATCTTTTGCTGAGTATTCCGGTGCTGCTCTATTTGCTTCTTGGCTTTGGTCCTTCAATGGTAACCGTATTGTTTTCCTTTACAAATGCTTCGGGAGTTCCGGGACAAACATGGAATTTTGTCGGATTTGAGAATTATATGACCTTTTTTACCTCCTCCGATTCAGGAGATCGGATTGCTTCCATGGGTCGTTCCTTATATTTTGCTACAGCGGTGGTTGTGATTCAAAATGCAGTAGGACTGTTCATGGCCATCATTATTAATAAAAAGCTCAAAGGTGATGTGTTTTACCGCGCTGTATTTTTCCTGCCTGTCGTGCTTGGAGTAACGGTATCCGGCCTGATCTGGCAGCTGATTGCCAATCCGCTTGGCGGTCCTGCACAAGCCTTGATGAACTTTTTTGGAACCAGCTCCAACTTCTTTGGCGATTACAATATTGCATTTGAACTGATTATTTTTGTGCAAGTCTGGATGTACATGGGTTACTCGATGACTATTTTCTTGGCCGGACTCCAATCCATTCCCAATGATTTATATGAAGCAGGGTATATGGACGGCGCTTCCGGGTGGAAAGCGTTCAAAAATATTACCTTTCCGATGATTGCGCCGTCCTTCACCGTCAATATGCTGCTGTCCATTATCGGAGCCTTGCAAACCTTTGACATTATTTATGTGCTGACAGGTGGTAAATTCAACACGACGACACTTGCGTTTGATGTGTATGCAACAGCCTTCGGCACGGGGACGTCGGATTACGGCCTTGCTTCTGCAGTAGCCATGATCCAGTTCTTGTTCGTATTTACAGTGTCGATGATTGCTCTGTATTATTTGCGCAGAAGAGAGGTGGAAATGTAATGAGCAGTAATAAAGGAACAAAACTACTGAGCTATATCATCGTACTGCTCATGCTTTCGTTATATTTATTCCCGCTTTTCTACCTCTTTAATGTATCAATGAAGACTCAAAGTGAGTATCTGATTGACCCTGTAGCTATAGCCAAAAGTCTGCGCTTTGAGAATTTCATGGGCGCTTGGGAAAAAGGGAACTTCTCTCAGTACATGTGGAACAGTATTTTGTATACGGGAGTATCTACGTTGTTAACGCTGGTGATATCCGTGTTTGCGGCTTTCCCGCTGGCGCGGGGATATGTTAAGTTCAGCACCTTTTTTTATGTGTTTTTCCTGATATCCATGTATCTTCCGAACCCGCTGATCCCGCAATTTGCTCTCATTAATAGTCTGGGACTTTACAATACGCAGCTTGGTTTTATTTTGCTGAAAACTACGGGTACCGGCATTGCCTTTCTGATGTTTGTGGGATACATCAAGTCTGTATCCCGAGAGCTGGATGAAGCGGCTGCAATGGACGGGTGCGGATATTCACGCTATTTGTTTACGATTCTTGTACCGCTGATGAAACCGGTGCTAGCGACAGGTATCATTTTGACAGCAATTGGGGCGTGGAACGATATTATAGGTCCTACCATTTATTTATCTGATCCCGCGTATCAGCCGGTAACCAAGGGATTGTTCTCTTTCTATGGACAATACATGAATAACTGGCCGCTGCTCGCTTGCGGTATTCTGATTGTTACACTACCGCTGGTTATTTTGTATATTTTCCTCCAGCGCTTTATTGTCGGCGGTGCAATGGCCGGAGCTGTGAAGTCTTGATTTCTGAAAGGATGGTACCGAGTATGAGTGAGAATGCCTTCTTATTTCCAGCCACGTTTATGTGGGGAACCTCGACCTCTTCTTATCAAATCGAAGGTGGTGCAGCTGAGGAAGGAAGAACACCTTCCATTTGGGATACCTTCTGTCAAGTACCCGGGAAGGTGATGGGCGGTGACTGCGGAGATATAGCTTGTGACCATTTTCACCGCTTTAAGGAAGATGTGCAATTAATGAAGCAGCTGGGCTTTGTACATTACCGTTTTTCCGTGGCCTGGCCGCGCATTATTCCCGCACCCGGCATGGTTAACGAACAGGGCCTGCTTTTCTATGAGCGCCTGCTGGATGAGATTGAGGCGGCCGGGCTAATTCCGATGCTGACGCTGTATCATTGGGATCTTCCGCAGTGGATCGAGGACGAGGGTGGATGGACGAATCGCGGGATTATCCAGCATTTTATAACGTATGCGTCTGTAATCATGGATCGGTTTGGACAGCGTATAAGCTGGTGGAATACGATAAATGAGCCGTACTGTGCCTCTATTTTGGGCTATGGTACAGGAGAGCATGCCCCTGGCCATGAGAACTGGAGGGAAGCCTTTACTGCCGCCCATCATATTCTGATGTGCCACGGGATAGCCATGAATTTACACAAGGAAAAGGGGCTGACGGGTCACATTGGTATTACGCTGAACATGGAGCATGTAGATGCAGCTACTGAACACCCTGAGGATATAGCCGCTGCCGTCCGGCGGGATGGATTTATTAATCGTTGGTTTGCCGAGCCGTTGTTTAACGGGAAATATCCTGAGGATATGGTGGAATGGTACGGAGCGCATCTGAATGGAATGGATTTTGTACAGCCTGGTGATATGGAGCTGATCCAGCAGCCGGGGGATTTTGTGGGCATCAACTACTATACACGCAGCGTTATTCGAGCAACTACAGACGCTTCGTTGCTTCAGGCAGAGCAAGTGCGCTTCGAGGAACCGGTAACGGATATGGGATGGGAGATTCATCCCGACTCCTTTTATAAGCTGCTGACCCGGATTGAAAAGGATTTTACCAAGGGTTTGCCCATTTTAATTACGGAAAACGGAGCAGCGATGAAGGATGAACTGAGCCATGGGAAAATTGAGGACACCGGGCGTCAGCGCTACATTGAGGAGCATTTAAAGGCATGTCATCGCTTCATCGCAGAGGGAGGGCAGCTCAAAGGCTATTTTGTCTGGTCTTTCTTTGATAACTTTGAATGGGCTTGGGGCTACAGCAAACGCTTCGGTATTGTACATATCAATTACCAAACACAGGAACGGACACCTAAACAAAGTGCGCTGTGGTTCAAGCAGGTGATGGCGAATAATGGGTTTTAAACAGATGTTCGTAATAAATTAAGCCGTCATGCTGCAATAACAGAGCATGACGGCTTTTAAGACTGCATAAAGACTTGTGTAAGGAGGACTATGCTAAATATCTTGCATATCCAGTATAACAGGGCAGTGGTCACTGCCCGTAATATGGCAATCAATGCTTGCATCTATCAATAGTGGGCGAAGTCTGTCCGAGACGAGAAAGTAATCGATCCGCCAGCCGATGTTCCGTTCTCTCACCTTCGGCATGTAGGACCACCAGGAATAAACATCCGTCCGGTCAGGATAAAAGTATCTGAAGGTGTCTGTAAATCCAGCGTCGAGCAGCTGCGACAGGCGCTCTCGTTCCTCAGGCGTAAAACCGGCATTGCCGTAGTTGGCTTTTGCATTTTTCAAATCAATTTCCTGATGAGCCACATTAAGATCACCACAAATAATGACAGGTTTCAATGCATCCAGCTGTTGCAGATAGCTGCGAAAACGGTCCTCCCATTCCAGTCTGTACGGTAGCCGTGACAGATCTCGTTTGGTATTGGGAGTATATACATTAACCAGATAAAATTTCTCGAATTCCAGAGTAATGGTTCTGCCCTCAGGCTCCTCATTTTCTTCAAGTCCATAGTGCACGGAAAGCGGCTTGATTTTGGTGAAGATAGCCGTACCGGAGTATCCTTTTTTCTCGGCATAATTCCAATACTGTGTGTATTCCTCCATGTTCTCCATGAGGATTTGGCCCTCTTGAAGCTTGGTTTCCTGAACGCAAAAGATATCAGCATTCGTTTCTTTTAGATAAGTATAAAATCCTTTGGTCACACAGGCTCTTAATCCATTAACATTCCAGGATATTAATTTCATTGTTGATCTCCTTATTACTCAGCTCTTCTACATTAAAATAGTTATTGGATCTAAAAAAGAATACTCTCTACCGATCAGACTGTGAAGTTTAGGCTAACGATACGCAGGCCATGACATTCTGTGCCCCAGGAAGATGCTCATACTGTTGCAACAAAAAAAGCTTCCTAATTAGGAAATTAGGAAGCTTCCGCAGTACATACGTCCCAGGAGGGATTCGAACCCCCGACCGACGGCTTAGAAGGCCGTTGCTCTATCCAGCTGAGCTACTGGGACATAAAATTCAAGCGAATATTAATGTATCACATGGATAAGAAAGATTCAAGTCTTTTTTTCATATTATTTGATTGTTTTTGACTTTGTGCAGCATAAATTCAGAGTAGTTGTAGTTTTTTTGCCTTATAAAAGGGTATGTTAGAATACAGGTGAATATGTTGAAGACGAGTGGTTGGACTTAAGCTGCTGTTTCTCATATAATCTACAAATACTTTAGCTTACGGAGGAGAGGGGGTGCCTTTAATAAAGGACTCCAAGGTGACGACAAAAGAAAATAATATTGTATTGTTTCCGAAGACACTGGACTATTATCAAATTCAACTTACTGTGATGCTTGAGAACGAACGTTATGGTGAGGCGATGGCGATGCTGCGTTTTTTAATGCAGTGTCAGGGACAGGAGCAGAAACAATACGATGAATGGGAAGCTCTATTGCAATGGCTGGAAGCTGCCTTTCCACAGTATGCTGACAGTGGGGGAGTAACGAGCGCTGTGGAAGAAGACGAGGTCGATGAAGTGGAATTGGCTCGTCGCCATGCACGCTTTAAGCAAGAGCAGGATGCAGGGTATGGCAATAAGCTGCTGCAGATGGCTATGGATGAACCCTTATCCGAACAGACGATTTTAGCACTTGAGCAGTTGTCCTATCTGGATTTACCGGAAATTGACGCTGCCTTGCTTCGTTGGATAAAGGAGCGGGAAATCCATCCTCTCCTCCAATTCCGTATTTTACAAACACTGCGACGACGCGGAATGGAAGGGACGATAGAAATCAGACGGGGAGATGAAAAAGCGGAGATTGATATTGAGACCGTTCCGCTTCAGCCGGGTGATTTTCCTGAACAGATCATGCGTATCTTGGAACGGGTAGCCGATCAGACCGAGGTACATGAGCCTGCGTTGTTTTATTTTGCGCAGGAGCTATGGTCGCAGTTTGTAATGGCTGTATACGGTACGAATGATTACAGATCGATGCTGGTGGAGGAGGACGGAATGCCGGATATTTGGGCGGCAGCTCTCCATCAGACGGTTTCGGAGAGTTTGAGTGGACACAACAATGAGGAAGAAACGCGTGCTATTTACGGCATTACAGATGCGCTGCGCTTTCGTTTTGAGCAGGCGTATCGATCAATGCGGCTATTTGTAGCTGCGGGAATGAATACTCCTTAATGCCCGGAAACGTTTACCTGTAAAGCATTTCAAAGGGCTGCTCTTGAAAAAGACAGTAATGTTAGATATACTATAATGGTTATTTTGTGTGCGTTGATTGTAATGAAAACTAAGTGAAGATTTTGTTGGAGGGGAAAGCATAAAATGAAAGCAACTTGGGAGAAAATAGAGAAGAACCTTGGGGTTCTTGAAGTTGAGGTTGACGCGGATCGTGTAGCCGCTGCACTCGACAAAGCTTTTAATAAAGTGGTAAAGCAAGTAAGTGTACCAGGATTCCGTAAAGGTAAGGTACCACGTCCTATTTTTGAAAAACGCTACGGAATTGAGAGCTTGTATCAGGATGCAATTGACTTCCTGCTGCCAGAAGCTTATGGCGAAGCTGTAGAGCAAACGGACATCTTCCCGGTTGACAGCCCGGATGTTGAAATTGATCAATTTGCTAAAGGCGAATCTTTCAAATTCAAAGCGAAGGTTACAGTTAAGCCTGAAGTAACTCTGGGTGAGTACAAAGGCGTAGAAGTACCTGTAAGCAAACTTGAAGTTAGCGACGAAGAGTTGGCTCAAGAGCTGGAACGCCTGCAACAACGCCATGCTGAATTGGTTGTCGTTGATGAAGATGCAGCTCAATCCGGCGATACAGCTATTATTGACTTCGACGGTTCCGTAGACGGCGTACAGTTCGAAGGCGGACAAGCTGAGAAGTATTCTCTGGAACTGGGCTCCAATACATTCATCCCTGGCTTTGAAGATCAAGTGATCGGTTTGCACACTGGCGATTCCAAGGACGTTGAAGTAACGTTCCCTGAGAACTACCATTCTGCTGACCTGGCTGGTAAACAAGCCGTATTCAAAGTGAAAGTTCATGAACTGAAACGCAAAGTTCTTCCTGAACTGGACGATGAATTTGCTAAAGATGTAAGTGAATTTGACACATTGGCTGAATTCAAGGAAGACTTGAAAAAGCAATTGCTGGAGCGTAAGGAAAACGAAGCTAAAGCAGCTCGTGAGGGTGCTGTGGTGGAGAAGGTTGCTGAGAATGCAACAATCGACATTCCTGAAGCAATGGTCAAGAGTGAAGTGCAAAACATGGTTCGCGATTTCGACAACCGTCTGCGCAGCCAAGGCATGAACCTTGAAATGTTCCTCGGCTTCTCCGGTCAAAGCAAGGAAGATCTGGAAGAGCAAATGAAAGCTGATGCTGAGAAGCGCGTGCGTAACAACCTCGTGCTGGAGCAAGTGGCTAAAGCAGAAAACATCGAAGTTTCCGAAGCGGAAATTGATGAAGAGCTGAAAAACATGGCTGATGCTTACAAACGTTCTGTTGAAGAAATCCGCAGTATTCTGGAAAGTAACGGCTCGTTCGCAAACTTGAAAGAAGAGATCTCGCTGCGCAAAACAATTGCTTTGCTGGTAGAAAACAGCAAGGAAGTTGAAGCGCCAGCTGCAGCTGCTGAGTAATTCAAACGATAAAATATACGAGGTATGCTCTAACAGGCTGCAACGTAGTAATTAGATAGGGATAAGGCACGTAGTGAAAGTTACGTGCCTTATTTTTACCTTAGGCAACCCAAATTTTAGTCGTTTATGGAAAACGTTGTGAGTGGTGTTTTCTTGTTTTACATAAGTCACTACCGTATATTTGCACATACATACGAAACATGGTTAAATATGAGAAGGTCTTGGCAAAGCATATAACAGCCGCACTACTAGATGAGCGGATGCAAATATGACACAAGACTCTGAACATGTTAAAATATTTTGTAAGGTGTTTCCGTTTCATGCTCGCCGCTTTCGTTTTAATGGGACTTAACAAGCGGATGAATACAGGTGTTCATTTTAATTAAGAAAAGAGGTTGGTCGTGATGAGTCTCGTCCCTATGGTTGTGGAACAAACGAATCGAGGAGAACGATCTTACGATATTTACTCGCGGTTGCTTAAGGATCGCATCATTTTCCTAAGTGGCCCAATTGATGACGATGTCGCCAATCTCGTCATTGCACAGTTATTGTTCCTTTCTGCGGAAGATCCGGAAAAGGACATCAATTTGTATATTAACTCGCCAGGCGGTTCTGTAACTGCGGGCATGGGTATATATGATACAATGCAATTTATTAAGCCGGACGTATCGACGATCTGTGTGGGCATGGCTGCAAGTATGGGCTCTTTGCTGCTCACAGCGGGTGCACCAGGCAAAAGATATGCACTTACCAACAGTGAAGTTATGATCCATCAGCCGCTCGGCGGCATTCAGGGGCAAGCCTCAGATATGCTGATTCATGCGGACTGGATTATCAAAACACGTGCCAAGCTGAATCAAATCTATGTAGAGCGTACAGGTCAGCCCCTCGAAAAAATCGAACGTGATACTGACCGGGATTTCTTCATGGAAGCAGAAGAGGCAAAAGCATATGGTATCATTGACCAGGTGCTGTCTAAACCGATTAATCTGTAAAGGGGTGGCTCTATGTTTAAATTTAATGATGAAAAAGGACAATTGAAATGTTCTTTCTGCGGCAAATCTCAAGATCAGGTTCGCAAGCTTGTTGCCGGACCAGGCGTATATATATGTGACGAATGCATTGAGCTGTGCACGGAGATTGTGGAAGAGGAATTGGGTCATGAGGAAGAAGTAGATCTGAAAGACATTCCGAAACCCATGCAAATCCGTGATATTTTGGACCAATATGTCATTGGTCAGGATCAAGCGAAAAAATCGTTGTCTGTAGCGGTATATAACCACTACAAGCGTATTAATACACAAAACAAAATTGATGATGTAGAATTGCAAAAAAGTAACATTCTGATGCTTGGACCTACAGGTTCGGGTAAAACGTTGCTAGCGCAAACCATGGCTAAAATTTTGAACGTACCTTTTGCTATCGCAGATGCCACCTCCCTCACGGAAGCTGGTTATGTGGGTGAAGACGTTGAAAACATTTTGCTGAAATTGATTCAAGCTGCCGATTATGATGTGGAAAAAGCCGAACGCGGCATCATCTATATTGACGAAATTGATAAAGTAGCCCGTAAATCCGAAAACCCGTCCATTACGCGTGACGTATCGGGTGAAGGTGTACAGCAGGCGCTGCTTAAAATTCTGGAAGGCACGGTTGCTTCTGTACCTCCGCAAGGTGGTCGCAAGCATCCGCACCAAGAGTTCATTCAAATTGACACCACAAATATTCTGTTTATTTGCGGCGGTGCCTTTGACGGTCTGGAGCAAATGATCAAGCGCCGTATCGGTAAAAAGGTCATTGGCTTTAATGCCACTAGCGAACAAAAAGATCTGAAGCCAGGCGAATATACTTCAATGGTATTGCCTGAGGATCTATTGAAATTCGGTCTGATTCCGGAATTCGTGGGACGTTTGCCAGTCATTTCTACGCTGGAGCCGCTTGATGAGAAGACATTGGTTCGTATCTTGTCTGAGCCGAAAAATGCGTTAACCAAGCAATACCAGAAGTTGCTGGAACTGGATAATGTGCAACTGGAGTTTAAGCAGGATGCTCTGGAAGCCATTGCTCGTGAGGCGATCAAGCGTAATACGGGTGCTCGTGGTCTTCGCGCGATCATCGAAGGTATCATGCTCGACGTCATGTATGAAGTTCCTTCCCGTGAGGATGTAACGACTTGCGTTATCAATGAGCAGGTAGTAAAAGACAAAATCGCACCGGAACTCGGTGGTACAGATAAGGATAAAAAACAAGAAGAGAGCGCCTAAGGATTGATACTTCGCGATCTCTACAACATGAGAAGCCGAATCTCCACTTCACTAAACCTTATGAGGTTTTAAGGGGTGGAGGTTTGGTGTTAATGGGAGAGAAAAGTACATGTTCTTAAGACAAGACACACGTCCCGTTAAAGTCGGGAATCTGACGATTGGCGGCAGTAATGAAGTTATCATCCAAAGTATGTGTACAACCAAAACAGCAGATGTGGAAGCTACTGTAGCGGAAATTCTTCGTTTGGAGGAAGCCGGCTGTCAACTGGTGCGGGTTACCGTAAACAATGAGGAAGCAGCCGCAGCCATAAAAGAAATTAAAAAAAGGATTCATATTCCGCTCGTCGCGGATATTCATTTTAATTACAAGCTGGCTCTACTGGCGATTGAAAATGGGATTGACAAGGTACGCATTAACCCAGGTAATATTGGCCGACGTGAAAAAGTGGAGGTTGTCGTTAAAGCGTGTAAGGAAAAAGGGATTCCGATTCGGATTGGTGTCAATGCCGGATCATTGGAGCAGCATTTGCTGGATAAGTACGGTTATCCTACGCCAGAAGCGATGGTGGAAAGCGCGCTGTTTCATATCGGTATTTTGGAGGAACTTGATTTTCACGATATTATCGTGTCTCTGAAAGCATCTGACGTACCGATGGCGATTGCCGCTTATACGAAAGCAGCCGAAATTATCAAGTATCCGCTCCATCTGGGCATCACCGAGGCAGGTACGCTCTTTACCGGAACGGTTAAAAGTGCGGCAGGTATGGGTGCATTGCTGGCATCAGGCATCGGCTCCACGATGCGTATTTCGCTTAGTGCCGATCCGGTGGAGGAAGTGAAGGTTGCACGGGAACTGCTCAAAACGTTTGGACTGATCACCAATGCGGCTACATTGATTTCCTGTCCAACTTGCGGACGTCTGGACATTGATTTGTTCTCTATTGCTAACGAGGTAGAAGACTATATTGCCAAGCTCAAGGTGCCGATTAAAGTCTCGGTGCTGGGCTGTGCAGTAAATGGTCCCGGCGAAGCGAAGGAAGCTGATATCGGTATTGCGGGAGCACGCGGGGAAGGACTTTTGTTCCGTTATGGTAAAATGATCCGCAAAGTACCCGAGGCTGATATGGTTGATGAATTGAAAAAAGAAATTGATATCATCGTCAAAGCTTATGAAGAGACGGGTAAAATCCCTGGACGTGAAGAGCGCCATACAGCTGAGAAAGTATAGACAAAATCAGTTTTTAAACAGAAGTATAATCATACTTTATGGTCATTATATCATCGCCGTGAAAAACAGTTCTGCTGCAGAATTGTTCTTCACGGTGTTTTTGTATTTTCCCTCTGATCTTTTGAAAGACTGCCGTTTAGCTATCGTGGAAAAGGAAATACTGTCTTTCATAGAGCAGCATTTTTGATTTGCTGAGATGAGAAACGGAGGAAATACAATGGACTTGACTATGATTTTGTTGTTGGTACAAATGTTTTTCGGGATTGTCATCGGTCTGTATTTCTGGAATCTCCTGCGGAGCCAGAAAACGAACCGTAGTGCGGTGGACCGAGAGTCCCGGAAGGAGCTGGACAAGCTGCGTAAACTGCGCTCCATTTCACTTACCAAGCCGCTGGCTGAACGTACTCGGCCAGCAACGTTACAGGATATCGTCGGCCAGAAGGACGGACTGCGTGCGCTCAAAGCGGCGCTATGTAGTGCGAATCCCCAGCATGTCATTATTTATGGCCCGCCGGGGGTAGGGAAGACGGCTGCTGCGCGCGTAGTGCTGGAAGAGGCAAAGAAAAACCTGTCCTCTCCATTCAAGGCTGATGCGAAATTCACGGAAATTGACGCCACGACGGCCCGTTTTGATGAGCGCGGGATTGCGGACCCGTTAATTGGATCAGTGCATGATCCCATTTATCAAGGGGCTGGAGCTATGGGGGTAGCGGGTATTCCGCAACCCAAGCCTGGAGCTGTAACAAAGGCGCATGGTGGCATGCTGTTCATTGATGAAATCGGTGAATTGCACCCGACACAGATGAATAAGCTGTTGAAAGTGCTGGAGGACCGCAAGGTATTTTTGGAGAGTGCATATTACAACTCGGAAGATACAAATACTCCTGCCTACATCCACGATATTTTCCAAAATGGTTTGCCGGCGGATTTTCGTTTGGTAGGTGCGACAACCCGTTCGCCGCATGAGCTGCCACCTGCCATCCGCTCCCGGTGTATGGAAATTTATTTCCGTGCCCTTCAGCCGCAGGAAATTGCTCGTATTGCTGAGGATGCTGTCCACAAGCTGGGCTTTGGACCTTGTCCCGAGGCGGTAGAGGTCGTACAGCGTTACGCTACGAACGGTCGTGAGGCCGTCAATATGATCCAGCTTGCTGCTGGTTTGGCACTTACCGAGAAACGGGAGCGTCTTAATGCGTCTGATGTGGAATGGGTTGCGGGAAGCAGTCAAATTCAACCGCGTCCTGATCGAAAAATACCGGGATTACCGCAAATCGGGTTTGTTAACGGGTTAGCTGTATACGGCCCGAATATGGGAATGCTGCTGGAAATTGAGGTTACGGCGGTTCCGGTTCCTGAAGGAAAGGGAAGCTACAATATTACGGGAGTAGTCGATGAAGAGGAAATTGGGGGCGGCTCCCGTACGCTGCGACGCAAGAGTATGGCTAAAGGTTCTGTGGAAAATGTATTGACCGTTTTGCGCACACTCGGACTGTCTCCGTCGAATTACGATCTGCATATCAATTTTCCCGGAGGCACGCCAGTAGATGGTCCGTCGGCAGGAATCGCCATGGCGACAGCTATTGCTTCCGCCATGCGGGGAATTCCGGTGGATCACGAAATTGCGATGACTGGAGAGGTTAGCATCCATGGCCGTGTCAAACCGATTGGCGGCGTATTAGCCAAGGTCGAGGCGGCTCTTCAGGCAGGAGCCAAAAAAGTGATCGTTCCCCAGGAAAACTGGCAAGCTCTTTTTGACAGTATCGAGGGCTTACAGGTTATCCCGGTACAGTCGGTTACCGAAGTATTCCGTCATGTGTTCGGGGAAGAAATGACGTCAGAATCACCTGTGCATGCGCCAATTGAGACTTTTCGCCCATCCCAATCTTCGTTGTTACAGGCTGATGGAACGCATAATGGGGCGATATCTGATACAGGATCTTGCTAATAAGCGACCCTTTCATTGGTTTTTTTATTTAACATTTGATAAAATATGAAAGATAACAACGTGAGGATTGTAAAATCCGGAACCTGAGAATCACTGGAGGTGCGAAAGCGATGGGACCCACCAAGACAAAAGGTCGTCGTTTTCCTTTGCTGCCTTTAAGAGGACTTCTGGTCTACCCGAGCATGGTTCTGCATCTCGATGTGGGCCGGGAAAAATCGGTCAAGGCTTTGGAAAAAGCGATGGTTGAAGACAATTTGATTCTCCTGTGTTCTCAATCAGAGGTAAATATTGAAGAACCCACACAAGAGGATATTTTTCGAGTCGGCACGGTAGCCAAGGTGCGCCAGATGCTCAAGCTTCCTAACGGAACGATTCGGGTGCTGGTGGAAGGGCTGGAACGTGCCGAGATTATTCAATATACGGACAATGAAGAATATTACGAGGTACTGGCCAAGGAACTGCATGAGGCAGAAAATGTGCAGCCTGAGACAGATGCGCTTATGCGTACTGTACTGACCCAGTTCGAGCATTATATTAACCTGTCCAAAAAGGTAACGCCCGAAACACTTGCTGCGGTATCCGATATTGAGGAGCCAGGACGGTTGGCAGATGTAATCACAAGCCATCTGACGCTCAAAATTAAGGAAAAGCAGGATATTCTGGAGACAATCGACGTAACTCAGCGTCTGGAGAAGCTTCTGGATATTTTGAACAACGAGCGCGAGGTTCTGGAGCTGGAGCGTAAAATCAATCAGCGAGTGAAAAAGCAAATGGAAAAGACGCAGAAGGAATATTATCTGCGTGAACAAATGAAGGCGATTCAGAAGGAGCTTGGCGAGAAGGAAGGTCGTGCAGGGGAAGTTGAAGAGCTGCGCAATCAGTTGAGCGAGCTGGAGCTGCCTGTTCCGGTAAAAGAGAAGGTCGAAAAGGAAATCGACCGTCTGGAAAAAATGCCTGCAAGCTCCGCCGAGGGTGGCGTCATCCGCAATTACGTCGATTGGCTGTTAAGCTTGCCGTGGAATACGTTTACCGATGATGATCTGGATATTGCCAAGGCCGAAGAGGTGCTGAATCATGACCACTACGGACTGGATAAACCGAAGGAGCGGGTACTGGAGTACTTGGCTGTGCGCAAGCTGGTGAAGACCATTAAGGGACCGATTCTGTGTCTCGTAGGTCCGCCAGGGGTTGGCAAGACCTCGCTGGCTCGTTCGATTGCCAAATCCATGGGGCGGGAATTTGTCCGCATCTCCCTTGGTGGTGTACGGGATGAAGCAGAAATCCGTGGTCATCGCCGGACCTATGTTGGTGCGATGCCGGGGCGTATCATTCAGGGAATGAAGACGGCAGGCACGTCTAATCCGGTTTTTTTGCTGGATGAGATTGATAAAATGGCTTCCGATTTTCGGGGAGACCCCTCAGCGGCATTGCTGGAAGTGCTTGATCCCGAACAGAACAATACGTTCAGCGACCATTTTGTTGAGCTGCCCTTTGATTTATCGAACGTGATGTTTGTGACAACAGCCAATGCTGCACATAATATCCCGCGTCCGCTCATGGACCGTATGGAAACACTTTATATTCCTGGTTACACCGAACTGGAGAAGCTGGAGATTGCCAATCGGTATCTATTGCCCAAGCAGAAGAGAGAGCATGGCTTGGAAGAGGAGCAGTTGGTTATCGGGGAGGATACGCTGCTGCGTGTCATTCGCGAATATACCCGTGAATCTGGGGTACGGAATCTCGAACAGCAACTGGCTTCCCTATGCCGTAAGGCCGCGAAGTCTGTTGTATCCGGTGGGGAAGGACCAATTCAAGTCACACCGGATAATCTGAAGGATTATTTGGGGATCGCCAAATTCCGTTACGGCGTAGCGGAGCTGGAGGATCAGATCGGTACGGTTACAGGCTTGGCATGGACAGAGGTCGGTGGTGAAACGCTAATGATTGAAGTGACAGTCGTACCCGGCAGCGGTAAACTGATTCTTACGGGTAAGCTTGGAGACGTGATGAAGGAATCCGCACAGGCGGCATTCAGCTATACTCGTTCCAAAGCGATTGAACTGGGTATTGAACCGGACTTTTATGAGAAAAACGATATTCACATTCATATTCCTGAGGGAGCGATTCCGAAGGATGGACCCTCTGCGGGAATCACCATTGCTACGGCATTGATTTCGGCCTTGACCAACCGTCATGTATCGAAGGATGTAGCTATGACGGGCGAAATTACCCTACGCGGTCGTGTGTTGCCAATTGGTGGTTTGAAAGAGAAATCGTTGGCGGCTCACCGGGCAGGCTACAAAAAAATTCTGCTTCCCAAAGATAATGAACGGGATTTAAAGGATATTCCCGACAGTATCCGGCAGGATGTTGAATTTGTTCCCGTTGCCCATATGGATCAGGTACTGAAGCATGCTTTGGTTGAGCAGGCAAGGGTACATTAGAGAGGAATTAAGGACATAATGAAAGTAACAAAAGCAGAATTTATTATTAGTGCGGTTGGTCCCAGTCAGTTTCCTGTAGACGCTTTGCCAGAGATCGCTCTGGCAGGGCGCTCTAATGTCGGAAAGTCTTCACTGATTAACCGGATGATTAACCGCAAAAATTTGGCACGTACCAGTTCTACGCCGGGGAAAACCCAGCAGCTTAATTATTACCGGATTAATGATGATCTCTATTTTGTTGATTTTCCCGGCTACGGTTACGCTAAAGTATCCAAAACGTCCCGCAAAGCCTGGGGGCAGATGATTGAGTCTTATTTGCTGGAGCGGGAGGAGCTCAAGCTGGTGCTTCAAATGGTTGATTTGCGCCATCCACCGTCCAAGGATGATATCATGATGTATGATTGGCTGCGTCATAACGGGCTTCCCGTATGTGTTGTAGGTACAAAGGCAGATAAAATCCCCAAAACACGACGTGAAAAGCATTATAAAGTCATTAAGCAGGAACTCGGAATACTTCCCGGGGGATTGTTCATCCCCTTTTCCTCCGAAGAAGGTATGGGCAAGGAAGAACTGTGGTCTGTCATCTCCGGCTATATAGAGAATGACGACGAAGAGCAGACGGAATTATAAATGTGGGGCGCCCTTGTGGCGTCCTTTTTCGTAGTGTGTAGAATTCAGAGTAATGTATAAATTTCAGACTAATTAAAACCTATTAAGCTGGTGGGAATAATATATATAACAGAGCAATCACGCGGATTTCCAGCAGAAAAGTGAGCATATGGGGGATAATACCACTCGAATGAAGGTATTTTCCGTTTATTTCTCATGAATGACCGATTTTTATGAATTGGTCCGAAAGAAAAGCGCTATTGGTCTGATGTATAATAAATGGTAAAGCTCGAACTATAGGTTCAGGAAAGAATTGAGGAGATTGGTATGGCTCAGCGGTTAGCCACAGAGTATGTAAAAACCACTTTGACCTTGTCGGAAACTCAAATGGATGAATTTTTGCAGGCCGTGGATGATCCCCAAATGCATTACCGAATTAAAGTGCTGGATAACGGGGGACAGGAAATCGTTCTGGAGCATACCGCGGGTGAGGAAGTTCATTTGTTTTTTGAAGCCAGAGAGGGAGAATATGTCTGTGAATTGACCTGCCGCTTAATTCATCCGCAACTAACCTTGTTTATACGCAAACTTTTTGTTCGCTTTAAGGGTGAGGGGATTGTTTACCGGATGTATCAAGGATTCACGATGGTGTATTTTTATAACGAAGGCACTGTTCGTAAAATTATGGAGAAGAATGACGAAGGCTCCAAGCTGGTGTTCGAGTATAAGAATACGGTACATGAACTACAACAGCTTTTTCAGCATCAAAACGTGGAAAATGAAATATCAGCCGTGTATGACCTCATTAATTCGTTACTGGATCAACGGAATCTGGCTCGAACGTCCTCGGAGCTGGAACAGATTGATCAAAGACTTCGGATGAGCTGCTCCAGATTGTTTGCACTGGAAGCTTAAACCGGCTTGGGCATGCTGGAATGAATTGTTATGCAAAGCGGTCCCTTTCGCTATGAGAGGGGCTTTTTTATTCCAAAAAAATGATTGCATTTGCCGTACATAGATGTTATTTTTAATCTCGTTGAAAATGAATATAGGAACCAGGATTCACTCAGGACATTGAATGTTGCGAGAGGTTATCCCTCGGGAAGTGAATGACGTAGGTCCTAGCGGATGAAATTTTTTTCAAACATTTTATTCCTAGGAAGGGGGAACCGAAAGATGGAATTGGAATACTCAACTTTCGGAAGACACGTGGCCGTAGATACTTGGGGTGTTGAGTTTGAATTGCTGAATAATGCACAGTTTTTGGAGACTCAATTAGTTGAGGCTGCTGAAGCTTGCGGAGCAACGGTAATGTCCGTTCAATCCAAGCAATTTGAACCACAGGGAGCTACTGTGCTTGTACTGCTGTCGGAGAGTCATCTCTCTATTCATACGTATCCTGAGAGAGGATTTGCCGCTATTGATTGTTATACCTGCGGTGAAACTGTTGATCCGCAGCTGGCTATCGACTACCTGGTATCCGTCCTAAAACCGGAAAGAACATATGCGAAGAAGCTGATTCGCGGCCTGGGAGAGCTTCAGGTGGAATCACCGGAGAGCAAGCACGCTGAATTGGTGTAATTCGTTTCTTATGGAGCCATTTGCGTGTCCTATATCATAACCATGGAATTTTCCATGGTTATTTGTTTTAAAAGTGGCTCACACTAAATCAAATAATACAGTGCGTGTTGAATGTTCATGTGAGTCATCTAATTTTCATAAACAATTCATAAAACAGTCCAAGGAGATTTGGACTTCTGTGATATAATTAACATAGTTTATGATAACAGCAGCTATTCTTATTACAGTTTAGGCAGGTGAATTTGCAATGCACATCGTCGTTGTTGGGTTGAATTATCGTACGGCGCCTGTGGAAGTCAGAGAGCGTTTTACAATTGCAGAACAAGATTTACCAAAAGCGCTGGAACAACTCAAACTTACTAAAAGTGTGTTGGAGGGCGTAGTTGTCGCAACCTGCAATCGAACTGAAATATATGTGGTGGTAGACCGCCTTCATATGTGCGGTTATTTCATACGCAGTTTTATGGAGCAATGGTTCGGTATTCCGCGTGATCAATTTACACAACATTTATATATATATGAGGACGAGCAGGCGATCCGGCATTTGTTCCGGGTGACTTGTGGTCTTGATTCGATGGTCATTGGGGAAACTCAAATTTTGGGACAGGTGAAGAATGCTTTTCTTCAGGCTCAATCCCAGAAAATTACGGCTACGTGGTTTAATATGTTGTTTAAGCAAGCCGTCACATTGGGCAAGCGTGCCCATTCGGAGACGTCTATTGGAGAAAGTGCCGTATCTGTCAGCTATGCAGCAGTTGAGCTGGGCAAGCGAATTTTTGGTATGTTTACCGATAAGAAAGTGCTGATTCTCGGTGCAGGTAAAATGAGCGAGCTTACCGTTAAGCATCTTTACAGTGGCGGAGCAGCTGAAGTTATTGTGGCGAATCGGACCTTGTCTCGTGCGGAGGATTTGGCCTCCAAGTTTCACGGAACACCGGTTACGATGGAGGAAGGAATTCAACGGTTGGCCGATGTGGACATTGTGATCAGCTCGACAGGTGCCCAAGGATATATACTCGATAGGGATCGGGTTGAAGCCAGCATGAAACGTCGTCAGTCCCGCCCTTTGTTTATGATTGATATCGCGGTTCCGCGCGATCTGGAACCGGCTATTGGGGAATTATCGAACGTTTTTCTATACGATATTGATGATTTGGAAGGTATCGTAGAGAGCAATCTGGAAATGCGCCGTACCGAGGCAACCAAAATCGAGCATATGATCGAAGGCGAGCTTAGTGAATTTTATCAATGGTTGAAAACGATGGGAGTGCGTCCGGTGATTCGTGCTTTACAGGAAAAAGCAGAATCCGTACACCAGGATACACTGGAAAGCTTGTTCAACAAGCTTCCAGAGCTGGATGAACGGCAACGCAAAGTGATTAGCCGCTTGACGAAAAGCATGCTGAACCAGATGATGCATGATCCGATCAATCGGGTGAAGGAATTGGCAGTCCAAAAGCAGGGGAATGAGGCGTTGGAGATGTTCAGCCACATTTTTGCTCTGGAGGATCGTTTGGAGGACGCCGCTCAGAAATTAGATAAAAGCGATGCATCCGCGTTAATGAAACCGGAGGCCGGTGTTCATGAAACATCCGGCCAGGTCCAAGCCTCGCCAGCGTCGTTAGCGCCGGCCGGCCTGTAAGGGTAGGTGAACAGACGTGGCTTCAGGCATGCTGATATATGATTCAATGATTTATGTTTTTGCCCTGAGCCTTCTGTTTGTATTCTCGGATGGGATTCGACGTAATGCGAATGCCAAACGGACAGGTACAGGGCTTCTTGTTGTCGTTCTTTTGCTCCAACTTGTATATATGGGAATAAGAACCTGGAACGAGGGGCACCTTCCTATTTTTGTGACCTACGACTTTTTATTTCTGTTCTCCTTTATTTTAGTGCTGATTTCTTTGATTTTGTCACGTTATCAGCGTTCTGAATTTGCGGTATTGCTGCTTGATATTATTAGCTTCGCAGTGCTTGTGCTCAATAAAATATGGATGGAGCCCACCGACAACCCGCTCGCAAATTGGCATACAGTGCATGGGCTGCTTCTCATTCATATTGCGTTGGCTAATCTCGGATTTGTAGCGATGACAGTAGCGGCTGTATTTTCGGGCTTATATCTGTTTTTGCATCGTAAATTGAAAGTAAAAAAATGGAATGATACGATCAGACGTCTGCCAAGTCTTGAAATGATGGATCGGTATACGCATAAGGCCCTCTTGATCGGCACTCCCTTACTCGGAGTCTCCATTGTCGTTGCAGTCATTTCCATTATTGCCGAGCAGCGCTGGCGTCTTTTGCTGGATACCAAAGTGCTGATGACAGCGATAGCCTTGTGCGTGTACATTGTATTTTTAGTAAGTAAAAGATTGAATCAGCGTTCAGGCCTCGTGATGGCAAAGTGGGCATTAGTGGGCTATACACTATTAATTCTTAACTTTTTGCTGAATTCCTGGTCTGTATTTCATCAGTGGACGGGAGAGTGAATACCGTTTGCAATATTTTGTCCCCATCTCGTTGAATTGTAAAAATAAGATCTGTTGTGTTGTAGGCGGCGGTAGTATAGCGGAACGCAAGGTAAAGGGGCTGATAGAAAGCGGAGCATGCATTACCGTCATCAGCCCGAATATAACGCCGGATTTACAGGTACTGGCCAATCACAAGCAGCTCCACTGGGTAAATCGCGTGTATCGCGAGGGCGACCTCCAGGGAGCCTTTCTTGTATATGCGACGGCGAATCAGAGAGAAGTAAATAACGCGGTTGCGCAGGAGGCCAGACAAAGGGGTATACTGGTAAATGTGGCGGACCGGTTGGAAGAGACGGACTTTATAACGCCAGGCATCCTTCGGCGGGGGAGGCTGACGATCAGTGTTTCCACTGCAGGGGCAGGCCCGGCTGTGACCGCCGATATTACATCAGCTTTAGAACCATTATTCGGCAGTGAATATGAACCATATCTTGATTTTATGTACGAAATGAGACAAATTATCAAACGTACTGTAAGTTCTCCGCGACAGAGGGCCAAACTTCTGAGGCGTTTGGCGAACAGCGGGATTTTGGATCAAATACGACGTCATGAATTTGTTGCTTGGACCGAAAAAGAGATGGACCTATGGATTGCGCAAAATCAGGAGGAATAACATGCGAACAATTGTGGTAGGGAGCAGACAGAGCGCGCTTGCGCTAACGCAGACCGGTCATGTCATTGAGGATTTGAATGCGCTGTGCGCGGAGCATGGATTGGTTTTGCAGTTTGACGTGAAAAAAATACTGACCAAGGGCGATCGAATATTGGATGTAACCTTGTCGAAAGTAGGCGGCAAAGGACTTTTTGTCAAAGAAATTGAGCAGGCCATGCTGGCTGGTGAGATTGATATGGCAGTACATAGTATGAAGGATATGCCGTCCGAATTGCCGGAAGGTCTTGTGAACGGCGCTGTACCGCGCCGAGAGGACCCACGGGATTGCCTCGTTACACTCGGAGCCAAAAGCCTGGAGGATTTGCCTCAAGGAGCAAAAGTAGGCACGAGCAGTTTGCGCCGGGCTAGTCAAATCAAGGCCATGCGACCAGATCTACAATTAGAGCCTGTACGTGGTAATATTGATTCCCGTCTGAAAAAGCTGGAGACGGAAGGATTTGACGCCATTATTTTGGCAGCGGCGGGCTTACACCGGATGGGCTGGAAAGAGCGAATTACAGCCTATATTCCAGAGGAAGCCTGCTTGCCGGCTGTAGGACAGGGAGCGCTTGGTATTGAATGTCGCGCCAACGATGAAGAGCTGCTCTCATTGTTGCGTCTTTACAATGACCGGGATACGTCGGCTACGGTTGCTGCAGAACGAACCTTTCTTGGTGTACTGAATGGGGGATGCCAAGTACCGATCGGGGCTCATGCCGTCTGGGCGGGTCAAGAAATCCGCCTTACGGGTATGGTAGGCTCGCCGGATGGCGAGATTATTTTGAAAGAAACGCTCCAGGGAGAAGATCCGCAAAAGCTGGGGGAAGCGGTAGCGTCCAGTTTGATTGCCAAGGGAGCAGAACAGATTCTGGCACAGGTAAGGGGATGAGGATATGGCGGGGAAGGTATATTTAGTTGGCGCAGGGCCCGGAGACGCAAGATTAATTACGGTCAAGGGATGGGAATGTATTCAACTGGGTGATGTCATTGTGTATGACAGACTGGCAAGCCCGCGCCTCTTGGGGCTGATGAAGCCAGGTGCGCAAAAAATATATGTCGGTAAGCTGCCGGATCGTCACACCATGAAGCAAGAGGAAATCAACCAGTTGCTGGTGGACTTGGCGTTGGAAGGAAAAACGGTTGTTCGGCTCAAGGGGGGAGACCCTACCATCTTTGGTCGGGTTGGAGAGGAAGCCGGGCTGCTGCGTAAACACGGTATTTCTTATGAAATCATACCCGGCATTACTTCAGCAATCAGCGTACCCGCCTATGCGGGCATTCCGGTTACACACCGGGATATGGCCTCATCGCTGTCTATCATTACGGGGCATGAAAGTCCGGATAAACTCGATAAAAGTATTCATTGGGATAAAGTAACGAATGCAACGGGCACACTGATCTTTATGATGGGTGTGGCGAAGATTGGCTACATCAGTGAGCAACTGATGAAGCACGGCAAACCGTCGGATACACCCGTCGCTTTGATTCGTTGGGGAACCCGTGCGGAGCAGGATACACTGGTGGGTACGCTGGCGGATATCGAGGTGAAGGTAAAGGCTGCTAATTTCCAGCCTCCCGCTGTCATCGTTGTTGGAGAAGTGGTCAATCAGCGTGAACAGTTAAAATGGGCTGAGGATATGCCTCTATTCGGCAAGCGGATTCTGGTTACTCGTGCACGCGCCCAGGCCAGCAGTCTGGTTCGCCGGATTGAGGAGCTCGGTGGCGAGCCTTATGAATTCCCTGTCATCCAGACGGTAGTCCCTTCGGACGAGCCGACGAAGCAGCAAATTAAAAAGGCATTTGCCCGACTGCCTGAATACGATTGGGTGTTTTTTACCAGCGTTAACGGAGTGGAATACTTCTTTAATCACTTGGAGGAGCAGAACAAGGATGTACGTGCGCTGTTCAAAGCGCGTATTGCCGCAGTCGGTCCGGCTACAGCAGCCGCACTTCGGACGCATGGAATCGTCGCAGAACAGATCGAAGGTCCGTTTCAGGCAGAGGGCTTGCTTGAAGCGTTTGAACAGGATTTGCAGGCAGGGCAGAACGCATTCCTTCCCAGAGGGGATCTCGCTCGGTCTTGGCTGCCAGAAGAGCTAAGAGAGATGGGGCTTGAGGTGACTGAGGCTAATCTGTATCAGACGGTACTGGCGGCCAACACACAGGATGATGAGCTGCTCAAGCTGCTTGAGGAGCGCGCCATTCACGCCATTACTTTTACCAGTTCCTCAACCGTAACCTTTTTTCTGGAAGCGCTCAGGCAAATGGGGGTAGATGATCCGGTGTCGCTGCTGAAGGGAGTTACGATTGCTGTAATTGGACCCTTGACTGGTGAGACAGCTATCCAGGCCGGTTTGACCGTCAGCTTTATGTCGGAGCAGGCGACTATTGAAAGTTTGGTCCAATCGCTATGTGACTGGAAACAATCGAGTACTACTGTGACATTATAATTTGTGCTTTTACCAAATGAATGTATAAAATATGGAGGTTTGCAATCATGAGTGTACCTTTTACGAGACATCGTCGTTTGCGTCAGTCGGCTGCGATCCGCAGTATGGTGCGTGAGACTGTATTGAATCCGGCTGATTTTATTCAACCGATCTACGTAACATTTGGTGCTGGGGTGAAGCAGGAGATTAGCTCCATGCCTGGCGTATACCGTTTTTCTCTGGATCAGCTGGAGGAGGAACTGAAGGAAATTAGCGAGCTGGGCATTCCTGCTGTGCTCTTGTTTGGCATACCGGAAACCAAAGATAGTTTGGGGACTTCGGCTTTCGTGGAAGATGGGATTGTGCAGGAGGCTACTCGTCTGATCAAGTCCCGCTATCCCGAGCTGCTGGTTGTAGCCGATACTTGTTTGTGTGAATTTACGGATCATGGACACTGCGGCATGGTACACATGCATGAGCATGATGGTGAGGTATGCGGCGAGGTATTGAACGATGAATCGCTGGAGGTGCTGGTACGTACAGCAGTTTCCCAGGCTAAAGCAGGCGCGGATATTATTGCTCCATCCAATATGATGGATGGTTTTGTGCAGGCCATTCGGCATGGACTGGATCAGGAAGGCTTCTCACATATTCCGATTATGTCGTATTCCGTCAAATATGCGTCTGCTTTTTACGGTCCTTTCCGGGAAGCCGCAGATTCTGCGCCACAGTTTGGTGACCGCAAATCCTATCAGATGGACCCTGCCAATGCGCGTGAAGCGTTGCGGGAAGCAGAATCTGACGTGCTTGAGGGTGCGGACATGCTGATGGTAAAGCCTTCTCTTTCTTACCTTGATGTAATGCGCACCATTAAGGACCAATTTGACCTGCCTTTGGTGGCTTACAATGTCAGCGGTGAATATGCAATGGTCAAAGCGGCAGCACTCCAAGGCTGGATTGATGAAAAAGCGATGGTAATGGAGATTTTGACAAGCATGAAGCGTGCAGGTGCGGATATGATTATTACCTATTCTGCCAAGGATGCGGCGAGATGGTTGAAGCAATAAACGTATTTTTCAGACGACAGGAGTGATCAGAATGATCGACGAACAACGAACGGTGCGCAAGGATACGCGCTCCAAAGTAGCCTTTGATGAGGCAAAGCAATATATTCCGGGTGGCGTAAACAGTCCGGTTCGAGCTTTTAAATCCGTGGGCATTACGCCAGTATATATCGACCATGGGGAAGGATCGCGTGTATATGATATCGACGGTCAATCCTACATAGACTATGTATGTTCATGGGGACCGCTTATTATGGGCCATGCACATCCCGAAGTGGTTAAAGCTTTACAGGCTGCTGTTGTAAAAGGAACCAGCTTCGGCGCACCAACGCTGGTGGAGACAGAAATGGCCAAGCTCGTATGTGAACGTGTTCCTTCCATGGATCTCGTTCGTATGGTCAACTCGGGAACCGAGGCAACCATGAGTGCGATCCGCCTCGCACGTGGATTTACGAAACGCAGCAAAATTCTTAAATTTGAAGGCTCTTATCACGGTCATGCGGACAGCCTGCTGATTAAAGCGGGCTCTGGTGTTGCGACATTGGGTTTGCCCGATAGTCCGGGTGTACCGGAAGTCGTGGCCACACATACCATCACCGTTCCTTATAATGATTTGGCTTCAGTGAAGCTGGCTTTTGAGAAATTTGGCGAAGAAATTGCCGCAATTATTGTCGAGCCGGTAGCAGGCAACATGGGTGTTGTACCGCCACAGCCTGGATTTTTGGAAGGTTTGCGTGAGGTAACCCGACAATATGGAAGTCTGCTGATTTTTGATGAAGTGATGACCGGATTCCGGGTGGGGCTTCACTCTGCCCAGGGACGCTTTGGTGTGACACCGGATCTTACGTGTCTGGGCAAAGTAATTGGGGGCGGACTGCCGGTAGGTGCTTACGGCGGACGTCGTGACATTTTGGAGCAAATCGCTCCATCCGGGCCTATCTATCAAGCGGGTACGCTGAGCGGAAATCCATTGGCTATGGCCGCAGGCTATTCGACACTTAAGCTGCTGACGCCAGAAGTATATGATCGGCTGGAAGAGCGGGCAGCACGGCTTCAGGCCGGATTCGAACGTAACGCGCGAGAGCTGGGTATTCCTGTCACAATCAACCGTGTAGGTTCCATGGTGTGTCCATTTTTTACGGACGAGAAGGTTGTCAATTTTGATACGGCTAAAAAGAGTAATCAGGATCACTTCCGCCGCTATTTTACCGAAATGGTGAATGAGGGAGTCAGTGTGGCTCCATCTCAATTCGAGGGCATGTTTGTATCAGGTGTGCATACGGTTGAGGATATTGACGCCACTATTGAAGCGAACTATCGCGCGCTCAAACGTCTATGAGCTGGCAAGGTAGCTGGAAAAGAAGGGGACCTTGGCTGGAAGTCACACCGGGACGAGAAATTACAGCTGGCGAAAATCGGGTTGAGGCTGTAGACGACTGGTTGCTGAACCGTTTGGGTTTACCAGACAAGCTGTGGCGCAGACTACGGCACGAAAAAGGGATTGAACTTACAGGGGACCGGCTACGGCTGGCCCTTTTTCCTGTAATGGACCTTGGCGTCATCCCTCGTTGGTATGATTTGAAGGTACTGTATGAGGACGATTTTTGCCTGGTCGTACACAAACCGGCAGGTATGGCGGTCCATCCAGACGGCGGTGTAAAGGATGGTCCGCTGACGCTGGATCATGCTGTCGCATCCTATTATGAAATCAATGGCATTCATGCAGCGGTACGACATGTGCATCGTTTGGATGTGGATACGACAGGCCCGGTGCTATATGCCAAAAATGAATTCGCGTTGCTCAAGCTGGACGAGCAAATGCGAGCCAAGGATATCGACCGTCGCTATGTCGCTTGGGTAAGGGGGGAAGTGCCTGCATCGCTCCGGACATTGGATTGGCCGATTGGCAAGGACAGGCATCACAAGCAGCGTCGTCGTGTATCTCCGACCGGACAAAAGGCAGTTACCCATGTGGAACTTGGTGAAGTATGGGGGAGTGGTTCAAGCGCAATCAGTCTTGTATATCTGACATTGGATACCGGCCGAACCCATCAGATTCGCGTTCATCTTAGTCATGCTGGTTTCCCGCTGCTCGGGGATGTATTATACGGGGGCCGAGCTGCTGATTTTGGCAGGCAGGCGCTGCATGGAGAGCGCCTTACCTTCGGTCATCCGCTTAGCGGCGACACGATTACCGTGGCGGATGCTTGGCCGGATGATTTGCAAAAGCTGTACAAACAGCTATAAAAGATGGCATGCCTTCTATTTTGGCGCATATACTTGAACCTAGAAACGGTTTGCAATATGGAGTTTCCGTGCGCCTGACAGGAGTCAGAGGATGTGCGGAGGCTGCCCAAAGGAGGATGCCATCCTTGAATAAACAACAGAATGATCAGCCGCAAGGCTTGCGTTTTGATATTTATGAACGCATTCATTTGACGGAGGAAGCTGCCGGGATTGCTGAGTTGGAGGAAATTGAGCTTCTGCCACGCATTCAGGTTGTAACCCACGGCGACCATGCCGCTTTGCGAGGGCATTTGCTGCTGGAGGGCGTGTACCGCACACCTGAAGAGGTAACGAACGAGCTTCGTCATATGATACCTGTGGAAATTACCATTCCGCTGAACCGGGTAGGAAGATTGGAAGATATTTCAGTCGAGATTGAAAATTTTGATGTGGACCTGCTCTCCCTGCGTAGTCTGAATATCACTGGCGTTCTTTCACTGCATGGGGTGGAAAGCTCGCATGCCGAGGAGACGGCGGTTTGGCTGGATGAGGAATTTACCGTGGTGCATGCACCCGAGCATCAGACTCAATCCTTTTCCAATAATGGGGAGTATCGGAAGGAAGAGGACTATTCTACTCAACAGGAGTTTGCTTCCTGGGAACAGCCGTTACTGGACCATGAAGAACAGAAACTGTTATCGGAACAGCAAGCTTATGAACCAGCTGCAGATTCGAATCGATTGAACGAGCCTTGGACGGGTAAAGCTGATGAAGATAGCCCCTCCGAGATAAAGCATGAGCATGCTGCACCGGAAGTATGGGGGTTTCAGCAGGAGGAAGCATGGACGGGAAGTGAGCCGAAGGTATCTGCTGTATCTTCCGATGTGGTGCATGATCCTTTGCAGTCTGAAGATCATTCCTTAGCAGAGCCGGGGGGCTATCTGGAGCCGCAATTGCACACGAGCCAGGTGGATGGTTTTAAGCCTGAAGCGTCAGAGCAGGTGGACCATTCGGTCCATGACACCTCTCCCGACGAGAAACCGGAGATGCGTGTGGCGCTCAACAGCAAAAAGGACGAAGGAGCAGACGAGCCGGACACAGTTGTCTACTCGTCGCTGCTCCAATCCAGCCGTTCGGTGAAGGAAGCGGAATATCAGTCTCAATTGGAGCAACAGCCACAGGATCAGAATCAGAAAGCCGAAGAAGAGCGAGAGGATGCCAAGTGGAAAAACCTGTTTTTCCATACGCAGGATGAAACGCCTTTCCGCAAGGTCCGCTTATGCATCGTGCAACGTGAGGATACACTGGAAACCATAGCTGACCGCTATCAGCTCAGTACGCGGGAGCTTCAATTGTATAACAGATTGGCGGAGCATCATGTGGAAGAAGGCCAGGTATTGTACATCCCTTGATCCAGTAACTGAAAAATGCACAGCGGGTGTTGACTATAGTCAATGGGAAATGTATGATGTGGTATAGCTATTGAAAGACTGAGATCGGGAAGAGTAGGCAGCAAGCCCTTCAGAGAGTGGAATTGCAGCGCTGTGAGGTTCCGCAGGAAGCTACTGGCCGAAGTCACCCGGGAGTCGCCTGTTTGAACGGTTCCTCATGTCATTCCAACGGAAGGTACGAGGTTCACGGTAGAATAAGGCCGGTCCGCAACCGTTATCTGCATAAAGTGTCACACCATGTGTAATGGATCAGTGGATACATACACGAGGGGTGAAACAAAGGTGGTACCGCGAAAGAACAGCCTTTCGTCCTTTGAGGATGAAGGGCTTTTTTTATTTGCCAATTGAAAAAATCATGGGGGTATCCTGATATGTCAGAACAAGACAACAAGACAACCTTGGAAATGCCAACAACGTACGATCCAAAATCAGCAGAGCAAAAATGGTATAAAACGTGGATGGAGAAAGGCTATTTCCGCGCCGGACAACATCCGGAGGCAGAGCCTTTTACAATCGTTATTCCACCACCGAATGTGACGGGGATGCTGCATATCGGACATGCGCTTGATTTTACTTTGCAGGATATTATTATCCGCGCCAAGCGTATGCAGGGCTATGATGCCTTGTGGCTGCCAGGGGCAGACCATGCGGGTATTGCTACGCAAACAAAGGTAGAGCAAAAGCTGCGCGAAGAAGGTCTGACAAGGTATGACTTGGGCCGCGAGAAGTTTTTGGAGAAGGTATGGGAATGGAAAGATCTTTATCTGGATAATATTCATAATCAATGGGAGAAAATGGGTTTTTCCCTCGACTATTCTCGTGAACGCTTTACGCTGGATGAGGGACTGTCCCAAGCAGTACGCGAGGTATTCGTAAAGCTGTACAAAAAAGGCCTGATCTATCGCGGTAAACGCATCATTAACTGGGACCCTGCTGCACGTACGGCATTGTCGGACATTGAAGTAGAGTATAAAGAGGTGAATGGCAATCTGTACCACCTTCAATATCCACTGAAAGACGGTAGCGGATTTATTACAGTAGCCACTACCCGTCCTGAAACGATGCTGGGCGATACAGCTGTCGCTGTACATCCGGAAGATGAACGGTATAAGCAAATGATCGGCAAAACACTGGTGCTTCCGATTATTGGGCGTGAAATTCCGATTATTGCGGACGATTATGTAGATAAAGATTTTGGTAGCGGCGCGGTTAAAATTACACCAGCTCATGATCCGAACGACTTTGAAATGGGGCAACGTCACCAGCTGCCACAAATTACGGTAATGGACGAAACAGGAACGATGAATGCCGAGGCAGGCAAATATCAGGGCCTTGATCGCAGCGATTGCCGTAAGCAAATCGTCGCTGATCTGAAGGAGCAGGGTGTACTTATACGTATTGAAGAGCATGTGCACCAGGTAGGTCACAGCGAGCGTACAGGTGTAGTTGTAGAACCTTATCTGTCTACACAATGGTTCGTGGAAATGAAGCCTCTGGCAGCTAAAGCGATTGAAGTGCAGAAGGCCGGCAACGGCGTAAACTTTGTACCGGATCGCTTCGAGCGGACTTATCTGCACTGGATTGAAAATGTGCGTGACTGGTGTATTTCCCGTCAATTGTGGTGGGGACATCGTATTCCGGCTTGGTACGATGAAGAAACCGGAGAAATTATTGTTTCGGTAGAGGACCCTACAACCTTGCCTGAATATGCTGGCAGAAAGCTGAAACAGGATGAGGACGTGCTGGATACATGGTTCAGCTCTGCTTTGTGGCCGTTTTCGACACTGGGCTGGCCTGAGCAGACCGAGGATCTCCAACGCTATTACCCGACCAATGTCCTGGTTACAGGCTATGACATTATTTATTTCTGGGTGTCGCGGATGATCTTTACCGCACTGGAGTTTACGGAAGAGATTCCGTTCAAGGACGTGCTCATGCATGGCCTGGTTCGTGATGCGGACGGTAGAAAAATGTCCAAATCCCTCGGCAATGGTGTTGATCCGCTCGACGTAATCGACCAATATGGCACGGACGCCATGCGTTATATGATTTCCACCAGCAGTACGCCTGGACAAGATCTTCGTTTCCGTTGGGAACGAGTGGAGCAAGCCCGCAACTTTGCCAATAAAATCTGGAATGCATCCCGCTTTGCACTGATGAATCTGGAGGGTGTTACTGCGGCGGATATCGACATCACCGGTGATTTGAGCACTGCTGATCGTTGGATTCTCCACCGCCTGAACGAAACTTCACGTGACATTACGCGTCTAATAGATGCTTATGAATTTGGCGAGACAGGCCGCCTTCTGTATAACTTTATTTGGGATGATTTGTGCGACTGGTACATTGAGTTTGCGAAGCTTTCCCTATATGGCGACAACGCAGAGGCGAAAAAGAAAACACAGTCTGTACTGGCATATGTACTGGATCGGACATTGCGCATGATTCATCCGTTCATGCCGTTTATCTCCGAGGAAATATGGCAGCATCTTCCGCATGAAGGCGAAACGATTACACTGGCCGCTTGGCCTGTGTATGATCCGGCTTTTGAGGATAAGGATGCGGTAGCTGAAATGAATTTGCTGATCGACGTGATTCGCGCCGTGCGCAATATCCGCGCTGAAGTTAACGTACCGATGAGCAAAAAGGTTGAATTGCTCATAAAACCTGGCGATCAAGCCGTTCTTGATATCATTAACCGCAATGCGGAATATGTACGCCGATTCTGCAATACATCCGAATTCGACGCGGGATTGGAGATCTCCGTTCCAGATAAAGCCATGACATCTGTAGTCAGCGGCGCAGAGCTATACCTGCCATTGGCCGGACTGCTTGATATTGCCCAGGAAATTAGCAGACTTGAAAAAGAGCTTCAGCATTTGAACAGTGAAGTGGAGCGCGTGGAGAAAAAGCTTTCCAACCAAGGTTTCGTGGCTAAGGCACCAGCTAAAGTCATTGAGGAGGAGAAGGCGAAACAAGCTGATTACTCCGATAAGCGCGCCAAAGTTATCGCACGTATTGAAGAACTCAAGGGATAATTTCACTCACTATAAAATGACCTGAAGGTGAAGAGGATGTCAGATACGAACAGGGGCAGCGAAGCTGCTCCTTTACAAAGCTATGATGAAGCAGTGGAATGGATTAACGGATTAATTCCGTTTGGAATCAGACCCGGACTGGAACGAATCGAACAGCTAATGAGTATGTTGGGTGACCCGCAGCATCATTTGAAATTTGTGCATGTTGCGGGTACCAATGGCAAGGGCTCAACCTGTGCTTTTCTGACCTCCGTCCTAATGAAATGCGGTTACGATGTCGGGACTTTTACGTCTCCGTACATCACACGATTTACGAACCGTTTTCAATTCAACGGGACCGACATTCCTGATGAGACACTGGTTTTGCTTGCTAATCGCTTGTACCCTTTGGTCAAGGAAATAGCAGCCAGTGAATTGGGATCTCCCACGATGTTTGAGGTATCGACAGCGTTGGCTATTCTATACTATGCTACGGTGTCTTTTCCAGATGTTGTGGTATGGGAGACAGGTCTCGGGGGAAGGATGGATGTAACTAATATCGTGAGTCCTATCGTCTCGATTATCACGAATGTAGGCTATGACCATACGGATATTCTGGGAGATACGCTTGATCAGATTGCAAGGGAAAAGGCCGGTATTATCAAGCCTGGCGTACCTGTTGTAAGTTGCGTTACCCAGCCCGAGGCTATTCAGGTTATACGCGAAACGGCGGCAAGCCAGGGAGCTACCCTGTATTTGGCAGGAGAACAGTTTACGTATGCACGGCTTAACGGGGACGAATCGGGTCAGATTTTCTCGTTCGCGGGACCCTTCCGGCATATGGAAATCGACATTGCGTTGTTAGGTGAGCATCAGTGTGCTAATGCGGCAGGAGCTATGATGGCACTCGAGGTCCTTCGTCAGTATACGGCTTTTGTGTTGGACGATGCTGAACTGCTGGAGGGCTTTAGACAAACGGCCTGGGCAGGGCGTCTCGAACAGGTCAGCACCTCGCCGAGAATTGTCATTGACGGGGCTCATAATCCAGAAGGGGCACAGACGCTTGCAAAGAGTCTTCCCCAGCTGTATTCGTACCGAAAATTGGTTTTAATGATGGGGATGCTGTCAAACAAGCATCATGAAGCATACTTGCAGCATATACTGCCACTAGTGGATACGCTTATCCTGACCGAGCCCGATTTCCGCCGCAAAATGGATGCCGCTGAATTGGCTCATCTCGTGGAGAAGCTGCGGCCGTCTTATGCCAAAATGGATTTGAAAATTATTGTAGAAGGTGACTGGAAAAAGGCTCTTGCCCTGCTTCAGTCACATACGGAAGCGGAGGATCTGGGGGTGGTGTCCGGCACGCTGTATCTCATTGCGGATGTACGGGCTACCCTTATGTATCAAACCGATTCGGAAAAAGGTTGGTGAAATTTGTTGATTACTTCGGAACATGTTCATTTTATCGGTATCGGCGGCTACGGGATGAGCGCGATTGCTCGGGTCATGCTGGAGATGGGTTATACCGTAACTGGCTCAGATGTGGCATCACAAGAGCTGACAGAAAAATTAGCGGCAAAAGGCGCAAAAATATATATCGGACACACCCCTGAACATATTGCAGGTGCGGATATCGTCGTCTACTCAACGGCATTGTCTCGTGACAACGTAGAGCGGGTGGCAGCAGAAGAACTGAATATTCCAACTCTGCACCGTTCACAGATGCTGGCTCGCTTGCTTAACGAACGTAAGGGAGTGGCTGTTGCAGGGGCGCACGGTAAAACGACAACCTCCTCGATGATTGCCTTGGTTATGGAGAGATGTAATGTCGATCCAACGTATATCATTGGCGGTGAAATCACGAATTTGGGTACGAATGCCAAAGCGGGTAAAAGCGAGTTTGTTGTTGCTGAGGCGGATGAGAGCGATGGCTCTTTTCTGCAATATCATCCATGGCAAGGTATCGTAACCAACATCGAAGCAGATCATTTGGAAAATTACGATGGCGACTTTAATCGTTTGAAAAGTGCCTATGTACAGTTTTTAAGTCAAATACGGCCAGATGGTGCGGCCATTGTATGTGCAGATGATCAGAACATCCGCGAGATGATACCGCAGCTTCAAACTCGGGTCATTACCTACGGAGTGGAGCATGAGTCAGATTATATGGCGACAGATATCCAATTAGGCGACCGTCGATTAAGCTTTACCATGAGCCGTAAAGGGACAGCGCTCGGAACGATCGAATTGTCTGTACCAGGCAGACACAACATGTACAACGCGATGGCTACTGTAATTTCGTGCTTGGAAGCAGGGATTCCATTCGATCAAATCGCTGCTTCCATTCTGGAATTTCACGGAGCCAAGCGCCGTTTTCAAGTGCTGGGTGAAAGCAATGACATTCTGGTTATTGATGACTATGCGCATCATCCAACAGAGATTGAGGCTACGATTAGTGCAGCGAGAGCGACAGGCAAGCGTATTATTGCTGTGTTCCAGCCGCAACGCTACAGCCGTACCTTTTTCCTGCTAGATGCGTTCAGCCGTGCGTTTAGTGAAGCGAATGAAGTCATTATTACCGACATTTATTCACCAGCGGGAGAAAAACAGATTGAAGGCGTGCATTCTTCCAAGCTGGTGGATTTGATCGTCCAAAACAGCAATGCCAATGCGATCTACTTGCCGACCAAAGAAGCTGTGATCGAGGAGTTGAAAGATCGGCTACAGCCTGGTGATCTTGTGCTGACGATGGGTGCAGGAGACATCTGGAAAGCAGGCGACGCGTTAGCGCGCCATCTTCGTGGACCTCAAGCGTAATAAGTACAACATGTTAAGCTATGCCGATGAATGACAATTATACAAAGGTATTCCGAACATTGAATATGTTCCGGGATACCTTTTTTTGTATTGCTGGAGGCATATTTTCTTAGCTTGACTCATACAACAAACTATGAGGAAGTATGGGACAAGGAGGGAGTGCATCCGTGAACAAGGCCAAGATGACATTCCGGTTCGATCAACAGCTACCTGAGACAAAGCGGGAGGAAAAGCTACAGGTGCTTCCGTACAAAAACGGGCTAATTGCAAGCGAACGGAGTGAAACGATTAGAGATACGGGATTACATCAAAATGAAAAGCAGTTTCAAAGCGTTAACCTGCATGAAAGCACGAAACGGATTAGCGGGATGGGAGAAAATATTGAACATACGCAAAAAGAGAAACTTGATGAACCTGTGAGTGTGAATAAAAATGCTACAACCCGACGTTTTGCTTCGCCGTTGAGGGTACAGGAGGGATGGGACGACCCCTTTGGCCGTTCGGCAGCTTCCTGGTCGGATGCAGACGTTCTGCCAGATGGCTGGGAAGAGGGTAGAGATGGGGAAACTTATCATTCCGGTCAAGAGTACCGGAAACGCCCGCCCCACCCCTCCAGATGGAAGTTGATCGGCTCAGTAGCCAGCGCACTGGTGACTGGAGGGATGTTTGGATATATCATGTTGCTGCTGTTTAACGGAGGCGGAATCGTCCCGGGATCAGAATCCTCAGCAGAGCAGGCCTTGCCAGTCTTTAATGAATCTGTTAACACAGATACACCGTCCGCAAAAGAGAATACTAACCCCGTCAATGTCGTAACGGCTCAAGTGCCTCCCCAAACCTATTACTTGCTGCAGTACGGGGTTTTCAGCACTCCAGAACGGGCCTTGCAAGCCAAAGAAGAACTGTTGAAGGCAGGCATTGCTGCCGGAGGGGATGCCGAGGATCAAAATCGGGTTTATGCAGGAATATCACCGGACAGGGAGCAGGCCAAGCTGCTCAGCAATCAATTGAAGACGCAAGGCGTCGAACTGTATGTTCGTGAGCTTCGATTGCCTGGATTGGAAAAAGCCGCCTATACAGGCGAAGGTGAAAAGCTCACAGCCTTTTTTCAGTTAAGCGGCACATTAGTAAGCAAGCTGAGCGGACTTAGCTCATCTCTGCTCGGAGATGGCGGTCCAACTGCGGTATCAGTCTCTGAAATGAAGGGGCTGAATGATCTTCATCAGCAGTGGACGCAAAATATCGCTGCACTTCC
>NZ_ASSB01000212.1:0-2714 GCF_000520755.1 Paenibacillus sp. 1-18 | reverse complement strand
CGCTGCGGCTCCAGCTTCCGCCACTGCTGGGAACTTCGGCAAGGAGGTCGGCTTGATGAAGCTGACTGCCAAAGCCATGAACGACTATGGCCTGTCCGACTGGAAGCTGCTTGAGAGCTCTGGCGCTGCCATGACAGCTACTCTGGACAAGGCAATTAAAGCCAGGCAACCTATCGTTGTAACGGGCTGACCCCTCACTGGATGTTTAACAAGTATGATCTGAAATATTTGAAGGACCCTAAGAAGGCATATGGTGATAAAGAAGAAATCCATACGATTGCCCGCAAAGGCTTGAAACAGGATGCGCCTGTTGCTTATGAATTTCTGAGTCGCTTCAATTGGACTGCCGAGGATATGGGTGAAGTCATGATCGCAATTCAGGACGGTACCGCCCCGCAGCAGGCTGCTAAGAACTGGGCCGATAAGCATCCAGACAAGGTGCAGGAATGGATCAAGGGATTGCAGCCCGTCAACGGCGATCCTTTGAAGCTGAGCTACGCTGCTTGGGATTCTGAAATTGCCAGTACGAATTGAAATATGTGTTGGAGCAAAAACTGGGCTACAAAGTAACGGCCCTCCAGGTTGAAATTGGTCCGATGTGGACCGACGTTGCTGGCGGAAGTGTAGATGCTACCGCCGCAGCATGGCTGCCATTAACACATGCCGATTACTGGGCTCAGTACAAGGATAAGGTAGATGATATCGGAACCAGCATGACCGGGGTGATGTCCGGACTTGTCGTTCCATCCTATGTCCCGATTAATTCTATTGAAGACCTAAAAACGCAATAATACGTTGATTCATTTATATATTTATAACCAAAAGGCAGATCAGGAGTAACACCTGATCTGCCTTTTTTATTTCGAATATTTGGAGTTACTTTCAGCCTTTAAACGTAAAGCCTTCTTGAGTGGGAACATCGGCTTGCTGCCCTACCGTCTGGTGCTGTCTAAAGAATAGTGGATAAATAGCGAAGGACACCAGCAAACTCACACAGCCAATGACGCCCAAAGCAATCGTATCCTTAAAGACATACGAGATATCCAGTCCTTTGAGCGTAATATTTCGCACAGCATCCAGGTAATACGTCAGCGGCAATATTTCGGCAAGCCCCCGTAAGAAACCGGGCATGGCTTCCAGTGGCCACGTATAACCAGATAGCATAAAGGAAGGAACAGCAATCAGCATCAGGGTTTGAGTGGCATCCACTCTTGTCTTGGAAAAAAGACTGAATAAAAACCCTAAACCGCACAATGCAAAGTTGAAGGCCAACGACACCATAATCAGCGGGAGAACCTGCCCCCTGAATGGAATATCAAAGCATAACGCGCTGATACTGAATACAGTCAGCACATTGAAGGCTCCCGCTGCATAATATGGTGCCAGCTTGGCAATAGCCAAGCGCCAGGGAGTATTTTTCCATACACCAAATCTCCCCCACGTTCCTGCTTCCTTATCACGTGTGCAGGATAAGGCAATACCCAGCAGCAAGCATTGCTGGAGAGCCGCCGAAATAACCCCTAATGGCATAAAAAGCTTATAATCATAAACCGGGTTAAATAGCACTCTGGATCGGAACGGGATCGTACTGAGCGTTGAGGCCGCCTGATCCGCGTTCATTCCCTTTTGCTTCATAGAATTGATAGATACTCCGGCACTTACGCTACTGATGACCTGATTAGCGATCCGGCTGGCACTATTGGAATACATCATGTTGCTGCCGTCGATCAGGGTTAGCACCGGCGGATTCTCCCCATGCTTAAGCCGAGTGGTAAAATTGTCGGGAATCACGATCCCAACCTTGGCTTCCCCGGTTTCAACCTGACGGACAGCATCCTCCTGATTGGTCGCTTGCAATGTAACGGCAAATGAGTCTGTCGCATCGAACGCCTGGATAATTTGGCGACTGAGCTGCGAATTATCCCCGTCATACACCGTGACAGGCATCTCGGTAATCCGCTGATGTGAATACAGGAAGCCGAATAGTATCGTATACACAATCGGCGTAATCAGCAGAATAGCCATAAAGCGGCGATCGCGGAAGATGCTCAGCCATTCCTCGCGAAACACATCGCGGATACGAAGTCTTTCCTGTTGATCCTGCATCTTATTGCGCCCCTTTGCCTGTAAACAGAACGGTAGAGCCCGTAGGAACCGATGCAGCAAGGTCCGGCAAAGCTACCTTAACCCCAAAGGAACGGACATCCTTATCGCCAGAGCTTTGGCTCGGCTTTTGAATGGCGAAGTCAGCAGCGGATTCCAATAGAATCACTTTACCCTTCAGCTCCTTGCCACCTGCCAGCAATTTAATTTGAACGGTATCCCCTGCTTTTAGACCGTTCAAAGATGTTTCCGGTACATAGAATTTAGCCCAACGCTGTGTTGAGGTTTCGATGGTATAGACCGGGAAGCCTGCACTAGCCATTTCCCCCAAGCTAAGCGATTTGGATTTCACGATTCCATCCTCGGATGCACGCAGTGTAGTATAGCTCAAATAGGTTTGCGCTTCCTGGAGGGCGGCTTCCGCTTGTGCTACCTGTGCATTGGCACCTTCAACCGCAGATTGTGCCTGCTCTACCGTCGATTGCGCCGCCTTCACAGCGGATTGCGCTTGCTCTACTGAGGCCTGAGCAGCTTTGACATCTTCCTGTTGCAGAGCAACTTTGCCCGCTCCTGCCTGTGCTTCCTTCACTGCAGCCAAGGCTTGATGGTAT
>NZ_ASSB01000211.1:0-707 GCF_000520755.1 Paenibacillus sp. 1-18 | reverse complement strand
CAGATCGGCATCGGGTCCGATGATGAAAGGATTTATTCCTTGTCCGTAAAAGATGTAGAGCTGTTCTTTTCGAATTTGTTTTTTGATCTTCTCCGCATTGGTATAGCTACCCGTGAACACCACAATATCAGCCGGCATCACGGAATTCTCCATAAACACCTTCTGACTTACTTTACGAATATAGATGGGTAACCCATGTACAGCCTGGAGCTTTTCATGCAGCATGCTGACGTACTCGTTTACGTGAGAAGAAGGGCGAAAGTCTATCTTTTCAACGTACAGGGCCGGAATCAAAAGGTATAATGCGTAGGAGTACAAAACGACGTTGGAAGGCATAAATACAGCCATAGAACGCTGCCAGCCTGGCTGATAGGTCTGTACTTCCTCCAAAGCACCTTGAAGTGTGAGGATGGTGGAATCAATTTCTGCATTGGCGGCCCGATAGGATGAAAATTGGGTGAGAATATCCATCACTTCCTGCCGATGCTCGATCAAATAATTAAGGCACTTCAGAATTGCTTCATGCCTTTCCAAAAAAAGCGTGTTTTTTTCCAATTCCGGATTCATACTCATGGTGCAATCTCCCTTTCCTATATGAAATTTTTGGTAAACATCCGTGCTTTCTGCCGAGATACTTTATAAACCAGATAGGGCCTCATTATCCTCAACACTTACACTTTGCGAGAAGCAACTTTCTCCAGGGCAAT
>NZ_ASSB01000210.1:0-6493 GCF_000520755.1 Paenibacillus sp. 1-18 | reverse complement strand
CCTTTTCCCAGCCGTTCCCGATTTGATACAGTTGTCTGCCTTCGGCATACAGTACCTCAATCCATTGCTTGCGTTGAGCCGGGGTAAGCGTGGGGAGCATGGATGTGCTCTCCACTTCGGAAGCTGCCAGCACCGGAATGGATTCCTCTGCCGGTACGGCCACAGGTGCTTCCACGCCACCGGAAACCGCGGCCTCCGGCTTCGGTATCCGAGGAAGCGCCAACAGATCAAGCTGGGATATTCTAACGGGGGCCGCGTACTCATCTCCCGCAGCACGGACTCCATCCAGAAGGCGCCTTCCTCCCCGTTCTAACCGAAATATGGCACCGGATGGTCCTTCGACGAGCACTCCGATGGGATAAAAACTTGCCGCTGACACATGTTTTTCCTTGCTGGATAATACCTTTCCGTCCGGCTCCGCTGCAGCGAGCTTCTGACTGGGAAGCAGCTTATTGATGTCCCCCCACTTTTGGACAAAAAAGGATCGGTTCTGGCTGCTCTCCTCCATTGAACCGTTTTTTACGGTCATCTGGGGAAAACGATAAGCCGTATCCCGATCACTTTCTGCGTAGTGGATAAAAGCATCTCCGGCAATTGCCATACGTATCCCCAGCAAGCGAACACGCAGCAGCCAATCTGCAGCGGCTTCCTGACCACTGTGACAGCCCTCGTCCCAGTACCCTGTTTTTTCCAGCGTTTCTCTGCGCAGCAATAAACAAAATCCGGCCAGGCTCTCTGTTTCTCGCCATGCAGCCGGGTTGGAAATATTGTAGGTCAGGGCAAATGGATATGCTTCATTTTCGTTTATATAAGGAACCTCAATCTGCTGCTCTCCGAATGGTCCATTCGTTACAGGCCCGACGACCCCCATTGACGGATCGCTGTACAAGCACTCCAGCATACGATCCAGCCAGCCGGGGGTCACCATGACATGTGGTTCCAGTACCGCAATGGTCTTGCCTTTTGCCATCATCAGTCCCTGATTCAGACTTCCCAGCATATGAGCATCCTTTTTTAGCAGCGCATAACGCACAGCGATGCTCTTACGGAGCAAATAGGTGCGTGTCCCGTCCGTCGAGCCGTAATCCACCACAATAATTTCGTGAGGATGGCTCGTATGCTCCTCAATACGTTGAATACATGCTCGAAGCTGATGAAAGTGATTGCAGGACGGAATGATAATGCTGACACCTTCAAAAACCTTGCCGAACGAAGCCTGGCCCAGCCTGCAGCCCTGCTCCTGGCCTCTTTTATGTCCTGCCCAATAGCCTTTCTTACCGAGCCGCTTGCTGTGTTTCCTTTGTATACTCAGGCGTTTCATGCCGTTCACTCCTCCGGGTGGCATTATGCCTATACTATATGCCTGGCCCGGCCGGATGGTGTTTCACCCGAGATCAGGGCAGAAGCCCCTTCATTTTTATTCCTGCCTCCTGCAGGGAATCAAAGGTTCCTGCATCGCTCCAGTATCGCCGTAAAATGTCATATTCCAGTTTGCCCTCAGCGGCATAACAGTTGTTGACATCCGTGATCTCAAGCTCACCGCGTGCCGAAGGCTTAATTTGTCTGATCTTATCAAATACGGCAGTATCGTACATGTAAATCCCGGTAACACAATATTTGGATTGGGGGTGCTGTGGCTTTTCTTCAATTCTTGAGATGCTCTCCGGCCGCTCGGGATCAAACACCGGCACTCCGTAACGACGGGCATCTGCTACCTTTTTCAACAATACTCTGGCGCTCCCCGGTGGCTGCTGCTTGAACCGTTCGATGACAGGCCCCAGGTCCTCCTTGAACAAATTATCCCCTAGCAAAACAGTAAATTTTTCTTCCGACTGCATATAGCTTCTCGCCAGTTCGAGTGCTTCCGCGATACCGCCCGCCTTTTCTTGAATCCGGTACGTCAGTTGAACTCCATAATCGCTGCCGCTGCCCAAGAAATCGGTGTATAGTCCAGCCGATTGTTTGCCAATAATGATGAGCATGTCGGTGATTCCCGCCTGTCGCAGTCTTTCGATACCATATACAATCATGGGATATTTGCCGACCGGAAGCAGATGCTTGTTGAGTAATGAAGTCAACGGATGAAGGCGCGACCCGGTTCCTCCTGCGAGAATAACCCCTTTCATATCTTCCCTCCTCCTTCGACAGCATGTTTAGCACATGAATCCCCAAGGTTATCCGTTTCAATGAACATTCTGGGGTCTATGCTCCATTTCTCTATAAACAAACGATAGTTCCGCTCAATCAGCTCTTCGATCCAGGACGTATCCGTGCGTGAGAAGCTTGCATTTCCCTGGTGATAAACAAAACAGTCATTACACATCAGCAGCTTATAGCCATGCACGCGTGCTCGCAGACAGTAATCGTCATCCTCATAATGTCCGGGACTGAACCGTTCATCAAGCAATCCGATGCGTTCCACCAGCTCACGCCGGAACAATATGCAAAATCCGACCAACCGTTTGACCACCTGCCATCTGGACGGATTGCTTATATTATTTTGCTCCGCAAACCGCAGGCAACTGGCCAAGTCCCCTGCCAATCCGTGAACCTGCTGAATACCGCTGACATAATTGGTCACTGGACCCACTAGTCCCACCGTGCTTTCGCTCTGCAATGCAGCCAGCATATTGGATAGCCACCCGCGCGTAACCGTCACATCATTGTTCAATATGACGAGCTGATCACCCGTTGCCAGACGAAACCCCATATTACAAGCTGTCGGAAACCCCCGGTTTTCGGGGAGACGTACGCTGATCAGACGCTCGGCTGCGCAAAAAGCATCCGTACCGTCATTCGAAGCGTTATCTACTACAATAATTTCATGAGGTACATCCAGCGTATGTGTCCGAATCGCCTCAATACACGGCTTTAGCAGATGCAGGCCGTTATAAGTCGGGATAATAATGCTCGTCACGCTCATCGTGCATTCCTCCCTTTGGCAACGTCTATCCGCGTGGGAACGGGGCCGAACGGGGAAGCACCCGCTACCTGGAATACCGCCGTCAGCGCCTCCGCATGATCACCAACGATCAATTGCTCCATAACGTTTCCCTTGCCTGTATTGAAGGTCCGCTTGCGGTTCGTTTTAATAACGTCGACAGCATGTACGGCTGTTACCATCATACCGTGCAGCACTGCCATGGCATGGGCCTTCGGCGGGACAGCGAGCACGGCCGGACCAAGCAGATCCAGCACGCGCCGTGACAAGGCGTGCGGCACAGCGGTCAATGAGCTTGCTCCAAGATCCGGCCTGCGCAGTATGCGGTTCAGGAACCCTTTGCACCGTGTGACGCTGTCCTGCCGGGCATAGGGCGGCAAATGTTTGCCTAGATCGTTAAGCGCCACATCCGTCCCCTGATCAACCGCTTGGAGAAAAGGCAGCAAGTCAGACGCCGGAATTGGCAAATCTCCGTCCACAAACAGCACGATATCAGCCTGCGTCATACGTGCGCCTACAGCACGCCCGACATCATGCCCAAGCCGATCTGGCAGGTTGACGAGAGTCACGCCAGGATGATGCTTCGCTACGATAGAGCGCGTGCCGTCCGTACAGCCGTTCAAAACGACAATGATGTCCTTAAGCGGAAGTTTCTCCAGCTCGCTCAGTACCCGGTCAATTGTTGGCTCCTCATTACAGGCACTAACCACAGCTGCTGCTGTTCCCTGCAGCAGAATGTCCTTGGGAACTTTTTGTATCTCAGGCAGATTCACTTCGGTCGTTCCTTTTCCCCGAGGTGCGGGTTTCCTTATTCTGCGGCTGTGCATTGAATGAGTTGATCCTTGTCTTCGCTGTACTCGTCTGCTCCCCCAACTTGGATCGTCACGCTTTCCTTTACCATACTCTCTGCTCACGGTTTCACCTCATCTCTGATCCGTTTGCGCTTCAAATCCGTAAATCCCGCACGGGTTCCCAAATGTGATGTAATCCAGGAAATAGCATCCAGGTGATCCTGTACAATCACATCCACCAGCGGGTCCTTGCCGTTCTGTTTTTTGCGTGTCGCATTCATTCTACCGACAGCTATTCCATATACGGTCACCACTCGCAACCCGGAGACGATGGACATAGCTTGAAATAAAGGAGGCTTCTCCAATGACTTTAGACCTATTTTTTTCAAGGCCCTTTGACTTATGGCATGTGGAATAGCCGTCATGGATGCCCCTCCTAAATCAGCACGGTTCGACAAAATATTCAATACATGCTTTGCATCAACTACAGGATGTACCGACGTATGATTCACGGGTCCATGGTAATCATTCAGCACAATATCCGCTCCTGCGCATATGGCCTGTATGAACGGTCGAAGTCTTTCGCAGGGAATGACGATATCCCCATCCAGAAAAAGCAGTACCTGTCCGGAAGCCGCCTCCGCTCCAATCCGACGGCCCACATCATGTCCCAGCGGTTCCGGGAAGGAAATAACACGCGCCCCCGCCGCTAGTGCCACCTTCGCCGTCCTGTCGCTTGATCCGTTCTCGACCACGATAACCTCAGTATGTGGATGGACACGTCGTGCCTCACGAATAACAGCTCCAATCGTTTTTTGCTCATTCATGGCCGGAATAATGACAGATACGAGCAATTTTCCACTCGACGGTTTGGATGGCCGCTCCTCACCTGTCTGTGCGCCTTTTTCCGCGCCCGCTTCCTCCCCAACGACAGGACTTATCGGGTTCATATTCAGCTTGGGCACTCTTACTGGCAGCCACAACCTTGAGTAGCGATTGGCGCTGGAATGCCGTCTGCGATTGAGCTTATATCCAGCTCTTCTCTGCTTCCTCATGCTCCCGTCTCACCTCCCTTATTGCTGTATAGATGGACAGCGTGATTAGGACAGTTCAACATAACCTATGCGGTCCAAATGCCGTCTGCAACGGCAAGCGTGGAGTCTTTTCGACAAAGCAATTTTCGACTTTATTTTACAAAACTCATTAATCCTATTAAATAAATCAGTTATTAGGGTCCAAAGAATCATTTTGGATAAATTTGTGACATAGATCTTCTCGTCCGTCATTCTCTGTGCTAATATCAGAGCCAGATGATGGGAGTTCAAAAAATCAACATTTGTTTTTTTTGCATAGGGCAACTTTTTTCCATTATCCACTATTATTCCACTTCTAATAAACGACAGGAAAGGAGGAGTTTGTCACCTTTTAAGCTATTTCTTCACCTGCAGTACCCTCTTATCACTCACGCTTTATAAAAAACTTCATGAAAAACACACTTCGGTATTTCTCTTCACGTTCCATTTTCTTCATGTTCCAGACGACAACACGACCTACCTCATTGGCGTACTACCTAGTCAATACAGGATGATTCATCCTGACACTAATCGGGGAGAGTGAATGTTAATGAAAAAAGTATGGGTTTCGCTTCTTGGAGGAGCTATGTTATTAGGGTCTGTAGCGTCTGGTGCATCAGCAGCGGAGAGTTCCGTTACGGGGCCAGCTCAGCTTACGCCAACCTTCCACGCCGAGCAATGGAAAGCACCTTCATCGGTATCCGGTGACGACATTGTATGGAGCTATTTAAATCGTCAAAAGAAAACGTTGCTGGGTACGGACAGTTCCAGTGTCCGTGATCAATTCCGTATTGTTGATCGTACAAGCGACAAATCCGGTGTGAGCCATTATCGGCTGAAGCAGTATGTAAACGGGATTCCCGCATATGGAGCTGAACAAACCATTCATGTGGGTAAATCTGGTGAGGTCACCTCTTATCTGGGGGCAGTGATTACTGAGGACCAGCAAGAGGAAGCTACGCAAGGTACAACTCCGAAAATCAGCGCTTCTGAAGCGGTCTATACTGCATATCAGGAGGCAGCTACACGGGTACAAGCCCTCCCTACCTCCGATGATACGATTTCTAAAGATGCTGAGGAGCAAAGCAGTGTTAGCAAAGACACTTACGCCGAAGCAGCTAACAACGATAAAACGACCTCTATTGAAAAAGATAAGCTCAGTCTTGAACAAGCGGCTGAACTGAAAGACAGCAAAATCGAAGCGGTAACAGCAGAGCCAAATTCCATTGCCAAAATCGCAAACCTGCAGCCTGAGGTAGATCCTAAAGCAGAGCTGTACTTCTATCCTAAGGGCGACACATTGCAGCTGGTTTATGTGACAGAAGTTAATATTTTGGAGCCTGCGCCGCTGCGTACACGCTACATCATTGACGCCAATGACGGCAAAATCGTATTCCAGTATGACATCATTAAGAAAGCGACAGGCACAGGTAAAGGTGTGCTTGGGGATACCAAATCGTTCACCACTACCGCTTCCGGCAGCAGCTATCAGTTAAGAGATACAACACGCGGTAACGGAATCGTGACTTACACGGCCTCCAACCGTCAAAGCATCCCAGGCAGCATTCTGACCGATGCTGATAACGTATGGAATGATCCGGCCGGCGTGGATGCCCATGCTTATGCGGCCAAAACCTATGACTACTATAAGAGCAAATTCGGACGCAACAGCATCGACGGTCGTGGCC
>NZ_ASSB01000209.1:0-453 GCF_000520755.1 Paenibacillus sp. 1-18 | reverse complement strand
GATGTGATCCGAACGCTACAAACGGCCTTGTTTAAGAGACAATTATTTGAGGCGCAAACCAAACCTGTGATTCGTTCAGACAATGGCCCTCAGTTTATTTCTCATGGGTTTGAAGCTGCCTGTAAAAGCTTTGGAGTGGAGCATGAACGCATTCCTCCACGAACACCGAATATGAACGCACATATTGAATCTTTTCATAGGTTATTGCAGGATGAATGCTTGGCTCGCTACGACTTTGAAACGTACAGCGAAGCTTATGAAGCCGTCACTGAATTCATTCATTTTTATAATGAACGAAGAATTCATTCCAGCATTTGCGATTTGTCGCCGTCTCAGTTTTATGAGAAAAACAAGACAAAACCGATTCCGATCCGAGAAGTTCGTGTATAATTTCAAAAACGAAGTCTGGATGAGCAAGAGAGAGTTAGTGTCCAAACTTAGGGGGTTAATCCG